>JAUYES010000247.1 GCA_030691225.1 Holophaga sp.
AAGTCATGGGTGGCACGGCTTCCGAAAAGCCCCTCGACTTTGGCTCCAAATCGCCCACGGTGGTGATGATGGCGGGCCTCCAGGGCGCGGGTAAGACCACAAGCTGCGGCAAGTTGGCGAAGTTCCTCAAGAAGAACGGCCATTCCCCGCTGCTAGTGCCCGCCGACGTCTATCGCCCGGCGGCCATCGAACAGCTGCACATTGTGGCAAAAGATGCCGGCGTGCCCAGCTTTCGCACGGAAGAACGTGACCCCGTAAAGATCTGCACGGCGGCCGTTGAGGAAGCTCGCCTCAAGGGCTGGGACGTGGTGATCCTCGATACCGCCGGACGTCTGCACTTGGACGATGTGCTGATGGAGGAACTCGCCCGCATCAAGGCCGAGTGCGAACCCACGGAAATCCTTTTCGTGGCCGACGCCATGACGGGCCAGGATGCCGTGCGCTCGGCCTCGGCCTTCCACGAAAAATTGGCCATCACTGGCGTCATCCTAACGAAGGCCGATGGTGATACCCGTGGCGGCGCCGCCTTCAGCGTCAAGCATGTGACGGGCAAGCCCATCAAGTTCGTGGGCTCGGGCGAAAAGCTGGACGATTTCGAGCGCTGCCATCCCGACCGCATGGCCCAGCGCATTCTGGGCATGGGCGATGTGCTGAGTCTCATCGAGCACGCTAAGGACAAGATCGACGAAAAAGAAGCCGAGGCCATGGCTAAGCGCATGGTCAAGAACCAGTTCACGCTGGATGACATGCTGGGCCAGATGCGCCAAGTCCAGAAGCTCGGCAGCATGCAAAAAATCCTCGGCATGTTGCCCGGCATGGGCCAGATCAAGGAGCAACTAGCTAGCGTGGCCACGGATAAGCGCATGAAACACCTGGAGGCCCTGCTGACCTCCATGACCCCCAAGGAACGCCGCAATCACTTAATCCTGGACGCCAAACGCAGACGCCGCATCGCCGCCGGCGCCGGCCGCCCGGTCCACGAGGTCAATCAGCTGATCAAGCAATACCTGGAAATGAAGAAAATGATGTCCCAGATGAATGACCCCCGCTTCATGAAGCGCATGCAGGGCATGGCCGGGAAAATGGGCGGCATGCCAGGTATGCCCTTCTAGGACCCATTCCCCACGCGGGCGAACGGAAATTTCACGTTCCATTCGCCCAAAAAACACGGCCACAGGCTTCGCCAGATGCATCCCGCCGTAATTTGCGCTTGGGATGGAAGGACTTCCGGGTTACACTGGTGTGCTCTAGGAGTTCCTGATGTTGTCCATCCGTCTTGCTCGTAATGGCGCCAAGAAGCGGCCTTTTTATCACATCGTTGTCTCTGAGAACGACCGTATTCCCACCGGCCAGGCTCTCGAAATCATCGGTTTCGTGAATCCCATCGCCACCGCCGGGGAAACGCTCCGCATTGATGCCGATAAAGCCAAGGCCTGGATCAAGAAGGGCGCTCAGCCCTCCAAGACCGTCCTCGACCTGTTCAAGAAGAACGCGATCCTTTAAGGTTCACGTCCAACAACACAGAAGGCCGGGCTCGTCCCGGCTTTCTGTGCAGTAGGCCGCTCGGAAAACCGTAAAACGTACTGGTTATTTCGTAACGGCTCTTAAGATTAAAGTCTCCCCCTGGAGTCTCCATGAACCTGGAAGCCTTTCTTCTCGATGTCCTCACTCCGATTCTGGACACCCCCGACGCCCTGCGCATCGAGGTTAAGGAAAACGGTCGAACGATGGACCTGTTTATTCACGCCGATCCCAAGGATCGTGGCCGCATCATCGGCAAGAGCGGCCGCATGATCAGTTCGCTGCGCACACTTTGCCAAGCCGCTGGCGAAAAATCGGGCCTGCGGGTGAACGTCGAGATCTTCGAAGAAGAAAATGAACGCCGCGCGCATCGCCCTGATCGCCCAGATCGCGCCGAAAGGCCAAGGCCGGTGAATTAATGTTCCTCCTGGCTCATCTCGCCAAGATTCAAGGGCTCAAGGGCGAATTTCTGCTCCACGAAGTCATGGACGAACCGGAAAAACTACCGGAGATTCAAGGTCTGATTCTGGCGCCGCCAGAGATGGACCTGGATCACGCCGAAACCGCCCCTGCCCCGGCCCGCCCCATTCAGTTGCGCAATTTCCGCTGGCATCAGGACCGAGCCTGCGTGGCCTTCGAAGGCATTCCAGACCGGACGGCCTCCGAGCCCTTCAAAGGCTGGGCGCTCTGGATGCCTGATCCGCAAGCATCCTTGGACGAAGGCCAGAGTTTCCGCCACCAATGGATTGGCTGTGACGTGTTCGTGAAGGGGGAGAAAATCGGCGAAGTGCTGCGCCTGGATCCCACCGTCATGGACTACGACATGGTGATCATGCGCGATCTACGAGAAGGCCGCACCGGGCTGCGGGATATCCCCTTTATCAAGGCATGGTTCACGCTGGATCTGCCCAACAAACGCATTGATCTAGACCCTCCGCAAGGATTGCTGGATCTCGATCGAATGGACTAACAAACACTGCGAATTCAGCGTTCAGGGCTGGTTTAGCGAGCCACAGTGCTTTCAGCCCAGCGGGTGGTATCGGCGCCGCCCTGCAAGGCACCATCGGGCCCCACCACGATGATCTGTGCCACCCCGATGCGGGAACGTGCTTTCACGGTGTGGCCTTTGGCCTTCAGGCCATCGATCACGTCCGTTGAAATTCGTTTTTCCTCGAAGGCGATTTCGTCTGGCAGCCATTGATGGTGAATTCGGGGTGCATCCACCGCCGC
>JAUYES010000513.1 GCA_030691225.1 Holophaga sp.
TCGCAGGTGGCACAGGCCGAAACTCCGCCGCCGCTGCGGGAAAGCTGTTCATCCTTGCCTAGGCCTGTCCACTTGGCGGAAGCACCCGTCGCAATGATCACGGCATCGGCAGTGTATGCGCCTTGATCGGTGGTGAGTCGGTAGGGGCGCTGGCCAAACTCGACCTTGATAACGGTTTCGCTCTTTACTTCAGTGCCGAAACGAAGCACCTGCTGACGCATTTCTTCCATGAGTTCGGGCCCGAGAACTCCCTTTTGGAATCCGGGGAAATTCTCCACTTCGGTGGTGATAGTCAACTGGCCACCTGGTTGAGTGCCTTCGAAAATGACCGGGGAAAGGTTGGCCCTGGAGGTGTAGATGGCAGCGGTATAACCCGCTGGCCCGGTTCCGATGATCACGACTTTATGGTGGGAGATGCTCATGCATAGCCTCGAAAAAAGGGAAGGGTGGGAGCCGTTCACGCTTCCAGCCAGTCTAGCTTAGTGCTTCGGTTCCTGAGGCAGCCCTATTCATCAGGGGGCCAGGGAAATACACTCAAAGATGTTGTCCACGAGGCTCCATGAACGCATACCCTTCCGATTCTCTGGTTCCATGACGGGCCGCTCCTGGCGCCTCCGTCGCGTCGTTGCCCATGGACAAGAGCCTTGGAAACATCTTCAAAGCGCCTTTGGCATATCGGCGCCGATGGCGAGGTTGGCGTGGCTGCGCGGAGAGGACACGGAAGAGGCTCTAGCATGGCGGTTGAAGCCCGATTGGAACCGCAGCCTGGATCCATTTTTGCTGGCGGGCATGGCAGCCGCCGTGGCCCGAATTCGCCGGGCACTCCAGGAGAAGGAACGGATCGTCATCTACGGCGACTACGACGTGGACGGGGTGACCGCCACGGCGTTGCTGGTGCGCGTGCTCGAAAAGTTGGGTGGTAGCCCGGAATATTTCATTCCCAATCGCTTTAACGATGGCTACGGTCTTCATCTTGAGTGCATCCGAGAACTGCGGGAACGCGGCAAGGCTGGGCTTTTCATTTCGGTCGATTGTGGCGTCCGCTCCGTGGAGGAAGTCCGGGCCAGCAAAGACCTCGGTATCGAGTGGATCATTACCGATCATCACGCCCTGGGTCAGGAACTCCCACCTGCCGAAGCCATTATTCATCCCGCATTAGGCGATTACCCCAACCGCGTGCTCGCGGGTGTCGGGGTGGCCTTCAAGCTAGGTCAGGCCTTGCTGGATGCCGTACCGATCCCCAAGGATTCCGATATTCCGTTTCTGGATGGCCTACTTAAACTCGTGGCCTTGGGCACCATCGCCGACATGGTTCCCCTGCGCGGCGAGAACGCTCTCTTGGTGAAGCGAGGGCTTGCCGCCCTTCGTGGGGCAAATGGTCCAGGGCTTTCGGAACTGCTCAAGTTGGCCCGCATTCAAGGCATTCCGAAGGCCCAAGATATCGCCTTTGGCATTGCACCCCGCATCAACGCCGTGGGGCGGATGGGTGCTGCTGAGGATGCCGTGCGATTGCTTTTGACCCGGGATGCCGAGGAGGCCCGAGCCTTGGCGGCGGAAGCCGAGGCCATGAATGGCGCTCGCAAAGAGGTGCAAGACGAACTGGCCACCCGCTTGCCAAAGCCCGATGGGCAAGCTTTTGATTTGGTGGTGGACGAGGATGCTCACAAAGGTGTGCTGGGTATCGTAGCGGCTCGGAGGATGCGCGAGAGTGGGCGCCCCACCGGTGTGGGCACGGTCCTGGACGGCATCGCTCAGTGTTCCCTGAGGGCCCCAGAGGGCTACGACCTTACGGAACTCTTGGCTCTGGCTCAGCCGTTTCTGCGGTCCGGTGGTGGCCATCGCGCCGCTGCCGGCATCACCTTTGAAGCAGCGCACCTACCCTTTGTTCGCCAAGCCCTGGTGCGAGGGGCCGCTGTTCAAGGTGCTGGGCTCGGGATCCAAGAACTCGCGATCGACGGCTTCCTAAGCGATGGTGTTCCGGATGGTGACGATTTGGCTGCACTGGAACCTTTCGGCCAGGGCTTTCCCGAGATGTTGGTGCTAGCTGCAGGTCGCCTTCAGATGCCTCCCCAGACTTTCGGACAGGGCCATCGCAAGCTTCGTCTGGAAGGCATTTCAGGGGATATCACATGGTTCTTTGGTGCCTCAGGAGCGTCCGCAATCCAGGTTGGTGAGACCTTGCAACTCGCCGTTTCACCCCAAGACCACCCGCGCTGGGGGCGCTCTTGGCGCCTCGACACCCTGCTTGAATCCGGGGCGAAGCCATGAGGTTGTGGAGCCTCCTCAACGCCCGCAATCCCCTCTGGAAATATGCTGGGTGGGCGACGCTCGCGGCTTTAGCGGGGGTGAGCGGCTACTTCATCCACCTCGGACCCAAGCCCTTGGCACCCAAATCGAACATGGACATTTTCAAGGGTTATGGCGGCAAATATGGAACCATAACCGAACAGTTGGGAGAAGGCCGCGTCTTCGTGCTGGACCACGAATCCATCTCGGGTGACATGAAAAACCTGGAACTCACCGGTGTCAAAGCCCGCTTAGAGGAGCCCGATGCCCTCTGGCGTCTGGCTTCGCCCTCGGGTCAGCGAACCTCTGGGGCCTGGACACTGCAAGGCCCCATGCAGGTAGAGGCGAACGCGAACCCTTCGGGCACCGCTTTGGGCCGTGGGAACCTGCCAAATCCAGGGCCTGCGCTGCGTTGGGAAAAGGGGATTTGGACCGGGCTTTCGGATCTCGAGTGGCAGGACCTAAGCACTCAAGGCAAGGGCCGTTGGAATTTCCCCGCGGGATGGCGGCGGGAATTGGATGGCCGATTTGTGGCCAACAAAGGCCCGATCATCTGGCAGGCCACAGAACCAAGCACGGTTCAACGGATGGAGGCAGAGCGCCTCTGGCTGACTCAGGGGTTCCAGAATGGCCAGCTCGATGGCGTCATGGCGCAATTGACGGGTGGGCGCATTTGGGCAGGCCAGGCCAACTTGGAACCTGAGACCGTCCGTTGGTCGGCTCCCGTCCGCTTTGAGCGGAGCGACGGGTGGGCGGGAACCGCCGAGAGCGGGTATGCCCCACGCCCCAAAACGGGCCAATCCATCAATCAAATCGAACTAAAAGGCCTTCGGGCCCAGCGGCCCATGCCCGAAGGTTCGGAAAAGATGCAGGCCCAAGGCACTCGCTGGACGGCGGCGGGTTTGCGTCTTGAGGGTCAGGTTTCCTGGGAACAGCCCTTGGATGGCGAACGGCTTATGCTTAAAGCTCCCCGAGTGTTGATACGGGAAGGCGCAGGGACCGATTTGCCCGAGACTCTTCCCATTGGCGAAGCTTGGGGCGAGGGATTTCCGGTCCTGACGTGGGGTTCGCGCAGTCTTAGCAGCCCACGGATGCGGGTGCGCAGGGCCGAGCGGGGCTGGTGGCTTCAGGCCCCCGTTTTGGGCCGAGGCGAACAAGGCACATTCAGTGCAGGGCCCGGACATGGAACGCCTAAGCGCTGGGAATTTGAAGGTCCCATTTCGGCCAAAGTATTGGCTGGGGGTGAGCTTCGGGGGAATCATCTCCTTTGGGAATCGGACACCTGGACGATTACCGGCAACCTAGCCACTTGGACTCGTTTGCGCGAGCGCTTATCGGGGCTGCGGATTGTTCGCAAAGGCAATCTCATTACGTTTCCAAAAGGAATTTCAGGAAGCCTGGCATCCGTTGATGGCGATTTCAGCCTGCGAGCCGACACGGCGGAATACCTTGGGACAGAAATCAACCTTGTAGGTCACGTAGAATGCCGAGGATCCGGCTGGCGCTTGACCGCCGATCGCATCTCGGTGAGGCTGGGCCCAGGGAGTACCGTGAAACAAATCAACGCAAAAGGATCCGTAACACTGAAAGGGAGCCTGGGCGAAGGTTGGGGTGAATCCCTTGAACTGGAGCCCGATCCCGTAAATCCCAAGGCCCGTTGGCAAGGACGGGTGCGAGGCTTGGCCGAGGTGAACCCGTGACCAAGACTCCCGAAATCCATTTGGAAGCACGGGCTGTTTGCAAATCCTACGGTGATCGCAGCATCGTGCGAGGGGTTTCCCTGAATGTTGCCCCGGGGGAAGTGGTGGGATTGCTGGGACCCAACGGGGCAGGGAAGACGACTACGTTCTACATGGTGGTGGGGGTCGAGGCTCCGGATTCGGGGCAGATCTTTTGGCGGGGTGCGGATATCACCCACATGCCCATGCACCGCCGAGCGCGCAAAGGCATCGGCTACCTACCTCAGGAATCCAGTGTCTTTAGGGGGCTAACGGTCTGGGAAAATCTCATGGCCCTCGGCGAGCTTCAGCCGCTATCGAAAACGGAACAGCGTGAGCGCTGTGAGCGTTTGATGGAAGATTTTCACCTCCAAAAAGTGCGCAACACCCTTGGCATGAGCCTTTCTGGGGGGGAACGCCGTCGTTGCGAAATGGCCAGGGCTCTGGTAACGGATCCGGCGATCATGCTGTTGGATGAGCCCTTCGCGGGCGTAGACCCAAAATCGGTCATGGAGATTCAAGGTCTCATCCATAACCTCAAAGAACGAGGCATCGGTGTCCTCATCACCGACCACAATGTTCGGGAGACCTTGCAGATCGCTGACCGAGCTTATATCTTGGCGGACGGGATGATCATGAAACACGGGCTGCCCCAGGAAATCGCCGATGACCCCGATATTCGCCGGGTTTATCTTGGCGATCGGTTCAGACTGGACTAGGAGCTTCACCCGCATGGCAAATCTTGGTCAAAACCTATCTCAGCGACTCTTTCAGGGTCAGACGTTGGCGCTCACTCCGGCCATGCAGCTTAAGCTAAAACTCTGGCAAATGAATTTGTTGGAACTCAGCCAGACCATCGAACGAGAGTTGGAAGAAAACCCATTGCTCGAACTCGTCGAGGAGGGTGACGAGGCTCCGAGCATGGAAGCCATAGAAGAAGGGCACGACTCTGAAGTATTGGAGGAGGCTTCCACGGAAGGGGTCGAACTGCCGGATGGGGTCGATACCGTTGATCTAGGCCCACTCTTGGATTCCGCCAGTGAAATGAATCCAGAATCCGATCTCGAAGCCTTTACCGAAGCTGGCGTCGCTCAAGTTTTGGAAACGGATATGGGGGCCGAAAACAGCTGGGATGCCGATGTTCCTCGCACCAGCAGTCTTCCTGATGATGAACGCTCCAGCTGGGAAGATCGGCTCACCAGCAATGAAACGCTCCAGGAGCATTTACTAGCCCAGCTCTATCAAACTATGGAAGCGGATGATCCTCGGGCAGCCATGTTGGAACGGCTAATCGAGCATGTGGACCCCAAAGGGTTCCTTCGCCTCGACCCGGACCGAGGTGTGGAAACCAATCCTGCAGAGTTGGCTCAAGAACTTAGTCTCGATGAAGCCATGATTCTGGAATTTATCGAGATCTTGCAAGAATTTGACCCTTCCGGCGTGGGCTGCTTCACCGTCAAGGAAAGCCTGCTGCTCCAGCTCAACCATGCCGGGGCTGAGCCAGATGACTTGGCGGTGCAGATTATCCAGACCCACAGCGAGTTGCTGGCTCAGCGTGATAATCAAAAGCTGCGCAAGGCCTTAGGCTGCACCGAGGAAGCCCTGGCTGAAGCCTTAAGCGTGCTCCGCCACCTGCACCCCGCACCGGGCCGGGCCTTTGATCCCGAAGGCGAGCGGGTGGTGAAGCCGGACGTGGTCGTATTGAAGGGTGACGACGGGGACTGGCGAATCTACTTGAATGATGAGGGAGTGCCGCGCCTGAAGGTCAATCGAGAATACAAAACCTTTTTGGCTTCCACCGAGGCCAAGGGCGACAAAGATTTTATTCGCGATAAATACCGCAGCGCTCGCGATTTCATCCGTGGCGTCGAAGACCGAAACCGCACCGTCCTGCGGGTTGCAAAATCCATCGTAGAACTTCAGCAAGAATTCCTTGACGCTGGCATCGAAAAACTTCGGCCTATGGTGTTGCGTGATGTTGCCGAAGCTACTGGGTTTCACGAATCCACCATTTCGCGAGTGGTCAAGGCCAAGACCATTCATACCCCCCAGGGACTCTTTGATCTGAATTATTTTTTCAGTGCGTCTCTGGGCTCTGCCTGCGGGGATGATGTCTCGGCCACGGTGGTCAAGCATAAGATCAAGGCTTTAATTCAAGCCGAAGATCCCGCGAAACCCTTGAGCGACGAGACGCTTGCGCGACTCTTGGAAAGGGATGGCATCCAGGTGGCCCGCCGGACCGTAAATAAATATCGAGAAGAGCTGAAGATTTCTCCAGCTTCTCGTCGTCGTCGCCGATAAGAAAAGGGAACAAGGTCAGAGCCAGGCGCACTTGAGTGAACTAGCGAGTTTTCCACCAGGGCCATTCGGCCCTTTCATAAGGAGTCCGCGATGAAGGTCATCTTCACCGGCCGCCACGTAGAGGTATCTGACGCGCTCCGCGATTTCGCCGAGGAACGCATCGAGAAAATGACCTCCTACCTGGACGACTTAATCGACGTTCACGTCACGCTCAGTGTCGAAAAACACCGACACGCGGCAGAAGTCTCCATCAAGACCCGCGGCGGGGATTTCCTTGCCAGCACGGAGACCGACGACATGTACGCCAGCCTTTCCCAGGCCCTGGATAAATTAGAAACCCAGGCCCACAAACACGCTGGAAAACGTCAGGCAACCTTCAAGAGCGGAGCAAGAGAATTGATCCCGGCCGAAGTGGCTGAATAAAACCTAAACAACCTGGAGGGAAGGGGGCCCGGAAAACCGGGCCCCCTTTGCGTTAACCTGATCCAAGACGGAGGATCTATGACCGAAGCCACCCCCATAGCTGCTGAACCAAAGCAAATCTGTGAAAAGTGCCGGAACGAATACACGCTCGATGTTTTCCAGCACGGCATTCCCGATCAAGCCTGCGTCTGCAAACGCTGTTTGATTGTCATGGGCTATAAGGTCAAGTGAGCGCGGGAATGCTTATTGAAATCCTTGAGCGGGTGCTGGCCGGCGCGAGAGTTGATACGGCCGAGGCCCTGCAACTTTTTGAGAATGCCGATCTTGCTGACCTTGCCCTAGCAGCAACTACCGTAAGGAATCGCCACAACAACCCTGGTCGCGTTAGCTACGTGATCGATCGGAACGTCAACTACACCGATATTTGCAACGTGTATTGCACCTTTTGCGCTTTTTACCATCGGCCTGGCGACACCAAAGGTTATGTGCTAACCCGCGAACAGCTGCAGAAAAAGGCTGAAGAAACCAAGT
>JAUYES010000253.1 GCA_030691225.1 Holophaga sp.
CCATGACGGTAATCAGCACCAAGGCGACAAGGATCATGACCCCACCAAATTGAGGGTTCCCGGCAGGGCCATTAATACTTCGATTTGCGTTCATAGGCGCCTCACTGGCCAAGGGCGAAGTTCCGGGGCTGACAGACAAGCGTCTGAGACCGGTAGGTATATGTCCGCTGAGTGGGATTGTTGCGATCAGCCCGCTTTAAGGCGGTGCGGGTCGTCAAATCCACCTTAAAAAGGGCTGGAATATTCCGAAACCAGATGGGGTTCATGCTATCCGTGATAGAGGTATAGGGAGCACGCCCATTGACACCTACCCAAGTGTTAAAATTTCCGACAATTCCGGGCCAGCCCCCAGCTGCCGTTATCGCTGTAGGTCCCGTTCTGCTCCAAGTGGTGCCGTTATTCGGGCTTATATCTACGCGCAACGCATATTGATTCGGTAGGTTTGGCGCTGCGGCGGTAACAGGCTGTCCAGCAACATTTTCTGCAATGATGGTGCGGGTCACCCCAGCCGCAGTCGCATTTGCAGCTGGCCAGACGAAGCGAGTGCCGTTCGTTGGGTAGGCGGTCTGATCTCGGACAAGACACGGAATCATAGAAGTAGCGCTGGCAGGGTCCAGGGCCAGGGGCAACACCGTATAACGAACCACTTGAAGGGGGCGCACAAAAAATACGTCCGTCCCGATCTGGTGAGAAAGATATTGCAACCCTTGGGAGGCACCCGTTGCATTGCCGTCCACCGGATCTCGAATAGCGGAAGCGCTGGTATCAAGGGTAACAGTGGTGGCTGTTGTACTCAGCACTCTACATATTTCATAGGTTGCATCGAGTAGAAGAACATAATCACCTGCAAGCACCTCCGTCAAAGCCCCGGAAGTAACGGTTAAGGTAAGAAGATTGTTGGCGGCAGGAATAGCGGAAAGTTGAGCACGAACTTGAAGCGGCTGATCTTCTATAAATTGCACTTCGTCAAACCATACTGTCTCACTCACCACGGTGTTGGTACCAGGGTCCAACGTGTTATATGTCGCAGACCGGTCAGGAAAGATCATAAGGGCATTCTGTCCCGTAGCTGTATCCACGGAGATGTACCCAGGAAGCTCGCGACCAGGATGGTAGAAGAAATAACCTGCCGACTGGAGATCATCTTCAATTTGGGTGATGGCCCACCGCTTGATCCGATTCGCTCCCATGGCCTCTGCCGTGGAAGAAAAAGAGTTCATGGCGGCGCCATACACCTGAAACATGCCCATCATGAGGATGCTGATGAAGATCATTGCCACCAGCATTTCAATCAGGCTGAAGCCTTTGGATCGAGAGAAAGTTCTTGAGCGCATGAGAGGTCCCTCAATACCGGATCATTCGGCTGCAACTCAGCCATTTCTGGGTTATGGCAGCTCCCTGGGCCTCAGACCAAGTCACATTCACCACCACCTCCGCGGTCATGGAGGAGGAAGAAACAACAGGGGCAACGCTCTTGGTGGCCCTTCTTACCCATTCGACCGAGAAAACGGGGTTGGTGGCGGAAGGGCGCCCCTCCATGTCAAAGGTCGTGCGCTGGGTACCTCCGACATCCGCCGCTTGGAAATCGTTTGCGGCGCCGTCTGTCGCATTGGCAAGCAGGTACGTAGTAGGAATGGTTTGGGCGTTGGACCGGAAACTCGCACTCAATCGACCATCTGCGGCTAAGCTCTCCAAAACGTTATTGGCCAGGTACGCCGCAGTATCCCGCTGGCGCGAACCAGCCGAGGCCCGAATGCTCCCGGTTATAAGCGCAGCCAAGCCAAGCAACCCCACCCCAAGGATGAAGGCCACTAACAGAAGCTCGATTAATGAAAATCCTTTTTGGACGTTAGAAGAACGGGAAGCTGACATGGGCGCCCTCAATTGCGATTCCACACGGATCCAGCCGGCAGAGGAGATACCTTGTATGCGGAAATCCCGCTCCGAGAGCTGACAATGATGAGTTCCATTCGATTTCCACTCCTGAAGACCGCCCCTGACCTAGCACCCGAAACCGTAACTGCGAATTCCTGATTGATGGCCCCGTTACCCATAAAGAAAGGGCAGGGATCGGGGGCGGTCGACCCCGTGAAGAATTCCCGCGCCCAAATAGTTGCGTTATCCAGTACGTGGCTTGAAATTGCAGCAACATCCCCAGGAAGAGGCACAACGCCGGAGGCTGTTAAGTCCGCATCTCCCACACCAATTGAAACATATCGTGCATCGGCCGGAGGAATCGTCCAAGCTCCCTGCACCGGCCCAAGACTAGCCAGAGTTCCATTCGCATTCAAAATCCGGAAACCCCATTCGAGTTGCGGGGGCGCTGCTCCGCCTCCCGTGGTTCGGAGGTAGACCTGCTGACCACTGCCGAGCGCGAGGGTCTGAGCACTTCGTAAAGCGCCGTTGAGACTTGAAGCCGTGGCCTTGACCGCAGCAGGCACAGGACTCTGAGAGTAGTAGACGCCAGCTAGCGCCAAAATCCCAACAATAGCCATCACCAGCAGCAGTTCAATCAAGGAATAGCCATGACAGGGCCATCGGTTGGATTTCATGGAAGAACCTCGGGAACGGTTACATGATGGGCGACCCATGATGTCTCCTATGGCGATTTTTGTTTGAATGATTTCTGCATTTAAAGCATAGCCCTAAGATGCGACGAAAAGAAAAAGGAAGAATGTGTATTTTTTAATCACGCTCCAAAATTCAATGGATCCCTATCCAGGGTCACCGCCCCCCCCGGCGCCATTGGCGCTACCCTCAAAGCTTCCCCCAACGGTCCCCGCGTCCAGGCCTTGAGGATCAATTGCATTCGATAACGATCTTTCACCCTGGCAACGGGGGCTTCGAGGGGGCCTAGGATTCTCAGGTCGGAAATGGTCTGGAGCTTTACTTTGAGGTCCTGCAGGTGTTTCAGGGCATCCTCTGGGGTTTCGCCTTCACTGCGGTAGAGCGACATGCTGGCAAAGGGCGGGTAGGCCATACCTTGACGGTAGGGGAGTTCTTCTTCAGCGAAGGCTTCGAAGTTTTGCGCCACGGCGTGAATGATGGCTGGGTGATCAGGACTGTAGGTTTGGAGGATGACGTGGCCCGAAAGCTCGGCCCGGCCAGCCCTACCCGCGACCTGGGTCAGCAGATGAAAGGTGCGCTCGGCGGCACGGAAATCAGCAACCTTAAGGCCCAGATCGGCATTGAGAATTCCCACCAGGGTCAGTTTGGGAAAGGTGTGGCCTTTGGCTAGCATCTGGGTGCCGACGAGAATATCCACTTCCCCCTTTTCGGCAGCCAGGAGGCCCGCTTCCAAGGAACCGCGCCGCTGAGTGGTATCCCGGTCCAGACGCAGGATGCGCGCCCTTGGGAACTGGGCTTGGAGTTGGTCTTCGATTTGCTCGGTGCCTTCGCCTACGCCCCGCAGATGTTCGGCGCCACAGGCGGGACATACTTCCGGCGGCGTCGATTCAAAGCCGCAAAGGTGACAACGCAGCCGGTACGAACCTTTGTGATAGGTCAGGCTGATGGAACAGTGGGGGCAATCCAAGGGCTTGCCGCAGGCTCGACACATCCAGAAATTTTCGAAACCACGGCGATTGAGCAGCAGCATGGCCTGCTGGCCCTTTTCCAGGGTCTCCTTGAGGGCCTTCAAGAGAAGAGGCGAGAAGGTCACCTTCTTACGCTCGGTCTTGTAGCATTCCCGCAGATCCACCACTTTCACGGTGGGCATCACGCTGCCCGCCGGGCGCTGGGTGAGTTTGAGAAGGCGGTAGCGGCCATTTCGAGCGGCGTGCCAGCTCTCCAAACTGGGTGTGGCGCTCCCGAGCACCACGGGACAACCTTCCAACTGGCCACGTTTGATGGCCAAATCCCGGGCGTGAATGCGAGGATGCTCCTCGCTCTTGTAGGACGACTCCTGCTCCTCATCCACGATGATCAGACCAACATTCCGCAGGGGCGCCAACACCGCGTTGCGCACTCCGACGAAGATCGGTGCCTCGTCGTTGAGCAGGCGCATCACATCCGCCTGTTTTTCGGTGATATTGAGGCCGGCATGACCCACCGCCACCTTGCCAGGGAAGCGTCCTTCCAGTCGGGCCAACAAGCGCGGTGTCAGGCCGATCTCGGGAACCAGCCAGAGCACGCGGCGCCCTTGGGCCAGCACCTTCTCCGCTAGATCGATATAGACCTCGGTTTTACCCGAACCCGTGACACCAAAAAGCAAATAGACACCAAACCCGCTAGGATCCACCGCCGTCAAGGCTCGCTGTTGTTCTTCGTTGAGAATAATCTGCTTGTTTGCCGATTCTTCGCGCTTCTGGGAAAGCAAGTCCAGGCGGCGAACACGCTCGATCAGGCCATTTTTCTCGAGGGTAGAAAGAACGGAAACACTGACCTGGGCAACCTCTAGCAGGTCATCCTCAAGCAGAACGCCTTCCGAACCTTCCAAGGCCTTCAGGACTTTTGCTTGCGTCGCGGTCACTCGGAGGGGGTGGGGAAGTTCCGTACGCCGGACCTGGGTAACGCCTGCTCCACGCAATGAGCGACGATGAAAAAGTCCCGGAAGAGGAAGTTCGCCCACGTGCCAGGCCTCGCCCAGAGCCTCGAGCCTTGACCATTCGTTGGCATCACGGAGTTCAGCTAGCCGCTGCCCATCTGGCAGCACCGTTTCCCAATCCACCTGCACGCCGCTGGGAAGACATAAGGCCATCAGATGGGGAAGACCGCAGGCGTAATAGCCCCCGGCGAAGGCCAGTAAATCCCGCAGCTTCGGCGGCAAGAGCGGAAATGGATCCACCACGGCATCAATGGGGCGCAGCTTCACATTCGGTGGCGCGGGGTCGGGGCCAAGCACCACCCCCACCACCGCACCCGTGCGCAGCTTCACCCGCACGCGCAGGCCTGCAGGCAAGCCTTCGGGCGCCAGATAGGTGAGTGGCGGCAGCGGGCGCGCCAGTTCGATGCGAGTGGGAACGAGTTTGCTCATGCTTCAAGTAGACTAATCCAATGTTGGTACTTGGCCTCGAATCAAGCTGTGATGATTGCTCTGCCGCGGTGGTGGAGGAAACGGCCACCGGCCCGGTTCTGAAGTCGATGGTGCGGAAGAGCCAGGATGAAATCCATGCGCCCTACGGGGGCGTCGTTCCGGAGCTGGCCGCCCGGGAGCATCTGCTGCAATTGCGCAGTGTCATTGGCGAGGCCCTGGCCAAAGCAGACGTGCAATGGAAAGACCTGGATCGTATCGCTGTCACCCAAGGTCCTGGCCTAGTGGGTTGCCTTTTGACCACCTTCAGCGCCGCCAAGGCCATTGCTTGGAAGGAGGGCATTCCCTGGGTGCCCGTTCACCATCTCCTGGGCCATCTCAATGCCGCGCGCTTCAATGCGCCGGATTTAGTCTTCCCTGCCCTCGTCTTGCTGGTCTCGGGCGGCCATACACACCTTTATCTGGCTCAGGATTGGACGCATCTTTCCCTTCTTCAGAAAACTCGGGATGATGCCGCTGGCGAAGCCTTCGACAAAACCGCCCGCATGCTGAACCTCGGCTATCCCGGTGGGCCAATCGTGGACACCTGCGCCCGCAAGGCCCAAGTGGTCGGAGAACGGTTTACAGCCCCCAAATTCCGCGATGGCAAGGCCGCCTGGAGTTTCTCGGGCCTGAAAACCGCCGTAAAGATGCGGATCGCCTCTCAACCAGGGCTTGAATGCGCTGGGAGCGAGGATCCACGTGTTCAGGCCCTTTGCCGCAGTCTCCAAGAGACCATCGCCAAATGGCTATTG
>JAUYES010000267.1 GCA_030691225.1 Holophaga sp.
ACCACGCGCTGGATCGAGGCGCGCTTGGTCGGGTGTGGTGTTTTCAGGGACATCCAACACGGTCCGGTGGTGCCGTCCACGGGCTACATCGATCAGTTCGATTTGGTGCCCTATGCGCCTGGTTTTGTGCTGCGTTTTCCCGAACAACGCACGACAGAAGTTCACCCTGTATTACCGCCGGAACCGGGCCTTTTCCAAATCTACAAGGAAACCAAAGCCTGGAACCGCATTCTCGGTGTGGTGAATGTCGGGCAGCTCAACGAAGCCTGCCTGAATGGGGAAATTGGTGAAGTGATCAAGATTGCCGAAGGGTTTCACGAAAAAAAGATCGCCGAATTCGCGGATGTGGTGGCCCAGCGTCGCGACAAAGTGCGCCTGGTGCTCATCGCCGGGCCTTCCAGTTCCGGCAAGACCACCTTCAGCAAACGCTTGATGATCCAACTCCGCGTGAATGGGCTGCGGCCGGTAACCCTGGGCACAGACAATTATTTTGTGGGCCGAGAGCAGACACCACTGGATGAGCATGGCAAACCCGACTTCGAGTGCATGGAGGCCGTGGACGTCACACTCTTCAATCAGCATTTAGAACAGTTGCTCGGGGGCGAGGAGGCGCAGATCCCGACCTACGATTTCCATACGGGCACCCGCGCCAAACACACTACCGCCATGCAGCTGGGCCCCAAAGATGTCCTGATCGTGGAGGGCATCCATGGGCTGAATCCACGGCTCACGGAGGCTGTGCCCGCGGATCACAAACTGAAAATCTACATCAGTGCGCTTACACAGCTGGGGCTCGATGATCACAACCGCATCATGACCACGGATGTTCGCCTGCTCCGGCGCATCGTGCGCGATCGCAAATACCGTGGCCATGGTGCCAGCCGCACCCTAAATATGTGGCATAGCGTGCTGCGCGGTGAACGCCAGAATATTTTCCCGTTCCAGGAGACCGCGGATTTGATGTTCAACTCCACGCTCATCTACGAACCTGCGGTCTTGCGCGTTTTTGCGGAGCGCTTCCTGCTGGAAGTGCCCAGCGATGACGAAGCCTTTGGCGAGGCCTATCGTTTGCTCCAATTCGTGCGAATGTTTGTGCCCATCTTCCCCGACGAAATTCCCCACACCTCGATCCTGCGGGAGTTTGTGGGGGGGAGCACGTTCGACTATTAATAACGCACGAAAGCCTTTGGCTTCCGTGCGTTATTAAGCGAATTAAGACTTTTCGTTTTTGTCCATCACCACACGGAAATTGGCGGTGTCGGGGGTGAGATCCACGGTGGTTTCACCATACCGGCTGGTGCTGCGTTCGGTGATTCGGACCGTTAGGCTCTTGCCTGTCCTGATTTCTGTCCTGATTTTTGGATGGGAGACAAATCGTACGATTGCGCGTCGCGCTGCGTCACCCACGGTGATTTTGCCGACTGGTTTTTCGGTGCCATCGACACGGAATTCGACGTCGAAACCATCCAACGTGATCACCTGCATATCCACTTCCCATTCGTCATTCTTGAGGCGCTTCATTTCCCCCGTTGCGGTGGCGGCGGGTAATTGTTTTAGCCAAGCTTCGCTAAGGGGTTCGGGCGTAGCACCCTGTTTGGCAAGAATGCGAAGAAAATCCTCTGGGCTAACACCTTTCAGGTTGGCATCCACGCCGCCGACCTGGTCGGCTCGGAGAGCCGGGTAGCTAAGCGTTAGCGAACGGTCCTCCGCGCCATTCGTGAAGAGCCAATTCCAGTTTTCTGCGAGTAGGGTTGCGAGTTCACTGCGGGTCAGGCTGAATTCCAGCGTGAGTTTTCCGTTGTGTCGTGCCAGGTGGATTCGCCGCGAGGTATCAGCGTTAGGCTTTGGTTGAAGGTGCCGAGTCGAGGACTCCCTCGGAGTGCCCACGGTTGGAGTCTCGCTCGGGACGTCAGGCTGAACAGCCTTTTCTTTCGCCAGACGCAATACGGTAGGCAGGTAGCGGCGAGTCTCTTCGCTCATTTTTCCTGAATCGCTAGCCTCTTCTCCGCCGTTATAGGCAGCGATGGCCTTGTTCCAATCTCCCTGGTAGCGATCCAGCAGAAACCTCAGGTACCGGGCTCCGGCGGCCATGACTTGAGCGGGGTCTTGAAGGTTCTGGGCGCCATATTTCCGTGCGGTGGCTGGCATCACTTGGAGTAAGCCCATCGAGCCATTGGGGCTCATGGCGTTTGGGTCAAAATGACTTTCGGTTTCGGCGATGGCGCGCAATAAATTCGGATCGATGCCCTCTTTGGCCGCTAGCGCGTCGAGTTGGGCGATTAGGGTGGCGGGGCGCAAGATCGGGACGATGACAACGGGCTTCTCCAGGGTGGAGGCGAGCACCGGGGATAGCAAGCTGGCAGCCAGGAGAAGGGGCAGCAGCCCTCCGAAAGGCAGGCGCGGTTGGGATGGCTTCACTAAGCGTTGGATGCGGTGCATAAGGTCTCCTTGGTGGGCTCCCAGGGCGGGAGCAGGGAGCTGGAAGAGATCCAGTTCCGCTAGGGCCAGAGCCAGGCGCCGCGGTTCGCCGATGGCTTTGGCCGCGAGGTCATCGCAGGCTTCCTCGCGTGTTGTGCGGATCTTGGCCGAGATCCACCAAACGGCGGGGTGGTAGAAAAGCAGGGTTTCACAGAGACACTGCAGCAGATTGGCCAGGTAATCCTGACGGAGAATGTGAGCGAGTTCGTGGGCCAGCAAAGCTTCCAGCAGATCTGAATTCATACCCGTCACGAGTGAGGCTGGGATTAGAACGGTAGGTTTCCACCACCCGTGGGCCATGGGCCCCTCCACTCGCGTGCTGACCCGAAGGATGGGGCAGCGCCGAAGCCCGAGTCGTCGGGCCAAATTTTGGAAGCGCTTCTGCCAATCCATGGGCGCGGAGTCGGAATGGCGGCTACGCATGCGGTTGAGCCAAAGCCACCCACCGCCTAGGCGGAGCAGAAGGAACAGGCAGCCCAGCATCCAAATCGCCACCATCCATGGCAAGGCGGGGCGCAGCGCCTGTTCGATTCGGGTGCCTAGGTTGGTCGAAGGCTGGGCGAGTCGCAGCGAAGGAATTAGGGGCGAATCGACTGAGTCGATACCCGATTGGGTCATGATGCGACTCGGTTGGGGCCAATGGTGATTGAGTGTCAGGGCTGGGAAAACCAAACAAGCTAGCATCGCCGCGCAGGCGACGAAATGGCGAACCCGAGCCGAAGCGTTCCGCAGCAATCGAAGGAGCAGGCTTAATAGCAATGCGACAAGGGTTCCTTGCCAAAGGAAGTGAACTAAGGCCCACCCAAAGGCCAGGGCCACAGGTTGCCCGAGCCAGTTCATTGTTCAGTCTCCCGGAAGAGTGCCTGAATCTCGGAACGTTCTTGTTCGCTGACCCGACCCGACTTGAGGGCGGCCAGCACCAGATCCTTCGCGGATCCCGAAAAGGCACGCTCCATGAGATCGGCAACTAGGCCTTCCCGCATCGCTGCTGGAGGGTGGGCCGGGGCGTAGACATGGGATCGTTCACTCTCATTGCGAACCACCAGCTTTTTTTCGAACATCACTTGAAGCATTCGCAGAACGCCGGTGTAGCTGAGTTCCCGCTCAAGATTTATTGCCTGGTGGACCTGTTTCACGGTGGCGGGGCCGAGTCGCCACAGCACCCGCAAAAGGCTCAGCTCAACATCTGTCGGTCGGGGCGGTCTAGACACTCGAAACTCCAAAAGTTTCATCTACTCAAACATGTCTACGAAGTATTGTCTACTAAGTATTGAGTACATCGTTTTATAAACGAAGAAGACCCCCAGTATTGGGGGCCTTCTTTGTTTATAAATGATCTTATTCGATGACGACCCAAACCTTACGGCCCTCTTTGGCCGACTGGACCAAGATCATCATGGCCTCAGAAACAGGTTTGCCTTTGGAACTGCCATCGGCCAAGTCAACAATGGCAATCAGATCTTTTTCTTCGGCCGGAAGGCTCACGCTGCGGGGGATTTCGCGTTTGCTGTTTTTGCCATCGGGCAAGCAGGAGGGAGGAGCCGGCAGAATAAAGCCTTCGCCGGTTTCTAGAGCCTTCAGGCTTGTCCTGAATAGGGCCGCAAGGGCGACCATGGCGCTACCCGACGGCTTGATCTTGTCGCGTTCCCAGAAGGAAATGGAGGCTTGGTCGACCCGCAGGGTGGCAGCCATTTCTTCTTGGGACCAAGCCCAATTCACCCGAACTGCCTTGATACGATCGCCAAGCGAATTCAATACAGGCGCGACTTCGAGGTTGTTTTCTTTGCGTTTCAAGGGAACTCCTGGGATTGGTTGAATATGGTGAAAAGTGACTAACTATAAATCTAGAAATGTGATGTATCAAGAGGATTTATTAGAGTTTATAGATTTCGTTCATGAGGAAGGGTAGGCACTGGGGCATAAACCGCAAGGGTTGGATCTACAAAATACAGATTACTAATTCGGCCAGTGTAGGCACTGGCGTACTGCTGGATCTGATCCGCAAATCGGGTTTGCTGGTAACCATCCCTGAAAATACTGCCCCAGCGTAGGTTAAAAGCGGATTCGACTTGGGTCGCATAGGAAGCTACCACGCGCTCTTGCTCCATAAGATGCTGTTGGCTGGCAACCCGCTCTGCCTGGAGATGATTGGCCTCCTGATCCAGTGCTTGGAGTGCTTCGGGGCTAAGTCGAGTTGCTAACAAGCGGCGATGCTGGCGATTGCGGGTGTGCTTGTCTTCCAATAGAGAGGTTTGGGTCTCTTCTTGCCGCCGCATGGTTTCAGTGCGAAGGAACAACTGAAGGTCTTCGGCGAGATCCTCGAGTCGCTGCAGTGTGGCCCCCAGTTCTGGTATCAGCAGCAGGGTTTGCCAGGACACGCTTTTTTTTGAGCGGAGAATATCGCCATAGATGTGGTCGCCCACATAGAGCACTTCCTCGCCAAAAGCCTGGAGTTGGTCCTCAAGCCACCCGGCATTGCCTCCCTGGAAGGCCTTGGGATGCCCTTCGTTCGCCTCGGCGGGCTGAGGCTCTTGAAAAAAAACAGGTTTCCTTGAACTGGTGACCACGAAATCGAAGTAGTCCTCCCACAGAGGGCGAGCGGGATCCTGGTCATTTAACAGGAAGCTCAGTACGCCGTTTGTGAAATTCCAATCGCTGTTGGAGACCACAAAGAGCTTCTTGCCTGCGCGCTTCCATCGGTCCAGGGCGGCGGAGAGTTCCGGATCCCTAAGGATGTAGAACTCCCGATTGGCAAGGATCTCTGCCTTCATTTCGCCATTGCGATGGGCGGTATCAATGGCCCACCGCACATCGTGGAAAAGGTCGATAAATTCTTTGCCGGAAATCCAACCTTGTTCGCGACCCTCCACCAGCACCGCATAGAGAAAGCTTTCAGGAATCTCAAACAACGTGTCGATGCTGCGAAAACCTTCACCGCCGGCCGAAAGGCGCCGGTGGCCATAGGCCGCATCAATTTCGGGTTGCCCTAGGGGTTCACGGCCATGGCACGCGCGCACCACCATGCGCTCGGAATTGAGCTTGAGCAAATTCCCCCGATGGCCATCCAGTACGAGTCCGCGAATCGAAAACGTCGGATCATACGCAATTTCCAGCAGGCGGGCATCGAAGCCGCGTTCCGCAACCAATAGCTGGCTCGATTTTCGATAGGCTAAGGCATCGATTTCGGGTGAGCGGTAATGGCTCAATGTGTAATCCATGTCGAAACCAACGGCCTTTACATTCTGTAAATGCAGGTCACGAAGGGCGAAGACCTTCCGTGCATGGGCCAGCCCGTGCGCCTGCTCGGCCCCCCAGTTGCGAGGAATAGCTAGTAGCGAGGGAACAAGATTCTTCGTCGGCATTGAATGACTCTACTCGAAGGAAGTGCAAGTCCAGAATCACCGCACTTCAGGGCCTTCATCATCCGACCCAATGCCATGGGTGATGCTTTGATGCTGAAAGGTTTCCCAGGCCAGGGTACGAAAAGTGTCGCCATGGCCCCAGTTCTTTGCGCCCTCTTTCCATAACTTGAAATGAATGAGTTCGTGTTCCAGGATGCGCCGGGTCACGGCCTCGGGATCGTGGCACAAGCACCCGCAAACCTGCACGGGCCAGGGGCGGTCGCGCCTACGCAGGAGCGGAATGGAAAGGCGGATTTCGGGATGCCACTTGCCTCGGATGTCCTTCTCGATCACGAATAGCCCCGCGCATCGGGACATGCGGGGTGACCAGATCACGGGGGGGGCGGGCAGATTCCATCCAGCCTCGCGGAGGATCGCTTGGGCGCGGTGGCGGAGGGTGAAGGTCATGGTCTTAAGTCTGGGGCAGTTTTGAGTGAAATCAGCCCCTTTCGGGTGGGTTGGGGCTCCCGCTGAAATCTTCCAGGGCTTCATGTTGCTTAGTGGTCATAATCAGAGCCGCTCGTTGAGTCTTCTGAGGGTGTTCTTCATGCACAAACTTACCGTTCCCTTGGTCATGCTGTTGTCCCTGTGCCCCGGCGCCGTTCACGCGCAGGTTACAGTCCACATCGATATTGGCTTACCACCGGTTCCCCGTCTTGTGCTGATTCAGCCAGGCATTCAAGTGGTGGAGGGGTTCCAGGAGGAAGTGTTTTTCCATAGCGGTTGGTACTGGTGCCGACGGCCAAATGGCTGGTATCGGGCACGCACTGCCCGCGCACGGTTTGACGTTGTCGAAGTCCATCGTGTGCCGAGATCCTTGGTGCGCATGCCCGCAGGGCATTACCGAAACTGGCACCGTGAGGCAAAGGCCCAGGAGCGTCGGGAGCGCCGCGAAGACAAGGCCGAGCGGAAAGAGGAGCGCCGGAAGGATAAACACGACCGTAAAAACCATGGCCGAGAGAAGGAAGACAAGGGCCACGGCCGTCGCGAGCGCTGACCCTTTAATCTTCGGAATCCAGCCCAGGAATTTGGGTGGTTTCAACCTTTACGATTTCACCATCCAGCACCAGGGTGCTGGTTGAGGTGGCTTGGCTCATGGAAAGGGTGCGGAGCGCCGCAATGGGTGCCTGCAATTCGGCGGGCACGCTCTCGAAGAACATGACTCCGGCCCGATATTGCTGGGGCTGAGTGGTCTGAATGCGCAATTCCCTCAACTGCTTGGAGGTGACAGGGCTCGGCGCATTGGTGAGGAGGCAGCGCGCCTGGGCCGTTTTGGGGAAGGCTATGACTTCGCGGATATTGTCCACGCCAGCCAGCAGCATGACCAGGCGATCCAGGCCTAAAGCTAAGCCACCATGGGGCGGGGCGCCGTAGCTGAGGGCATCGAGCAGATGGCCGAACTTGGAACGGGCTTCATCGGGCCCAATGCCGATGGCCCGGAACATGGAACTCTGGGTTTCGGCGTCATGGATGCGGATGGAACCGCCGCCCACTTCGAAGCCGTTCAACACTAGGTCGTAGGCCTGGGCGCGGCACGCCGCGGGGTTGGAATCGAGCAGTTCCAGATCCTCGGGATGGGGGCTGGTGAAGGGATGGTGGCAGGCAATGAACCGCGCGTCCTCTTCGTTCCATTCGAGCAGGGGGAAATCCACCACCCACAGAAATTCAAATTTGGAGTTATCGATGAGGCCGAGTGCCTTGGCCATGCGAAGACGCAATTCGCCAAGCACCTTGGAAGTTTGCTGATCGGTGCCCACCGCGAACACCGCGAGTCCTTCGCCTTCGACGCCCAGGGTAGTTTTCAGAGTCGCTTCGGTGTTGGCATCCAGGAATTTCTTGAAGCTGCTAGAGAGGCCATCCTTGCCCCACTTGGCGTAGGGTAAACCGCCTGCGCCGTAATGTTTGGCCACATCGCCCAGTTCATCCAATTGCTTTCGACTGTAGGAACCGGCCATTTCGCCGGGGAACCAAATGGCGCGCACCCGGCGCTGGCCGTGGCTTTCGGCTGCGGCGCGGAAAAGATTGAATTCGCTCTGCTCGAAATTAGCCGATACATCCTGGATGCGCGTGGTGCAGCGCAGGTCTGGTTTATCGGAGCCGTACCATTCCATGGCATCGCGGTAAGCCAGGCGCGGGAAGGGCGCCGTGACGTGCTTATCGATGAGGGGGGTCAGTTCCACCATCAGGCCTTCGATGATGGTCTGCACATCCACCGGGCGTACGAAGCTCATTTCTACATCGATCTGGGTGAATTCCGGCTGGCGGTCGGCGCGCAAATCTTCATCGCGGAAGCAGCGGCAGATCTGGATGTAGCGTTCGAAACCCGAGACCTGGAGCAACTGTTTGAAGAGCTGAGGACTCTGGGGCAGGGCAAAGAATTCACCGGGATGCACACGGCTGG
>JAUYES010000272.1 GCA_030691225.1 Holophaga sp.
GGACACCAATATTCAAGCGGACCAGACCCAGCGTGATTCCTGGGAACAGGAAATCGAAGGCGCCTATAGCCGCGCCTGGGACCGGCTCACCAAAGACATCATGGTGGATGCCTTCTCTGGCGTGCTCTCCAACCGTTGGAACCAAGTTGTCGGCAAGGGCCTGCGGACACCCGAAGAGCGGGCGAGACTCTCTAAAGCCACCCAGGTGCTCAAGACCATGGAGTTGGCAAAGAGTTATAAGGACTTTGCCGAGTGGGCCAACCTGGAATCCGTGGATGCCGAGTATGTTCGGGAAGGCTTGACGCAGGTTTTCGACCTCGTGGACGGTGAGGAAGTGACCCGTAAGATGCTCGTGCGCTGGCTGAAACGCCCCATTCCCAAGGGTGTGTCGGATTACTACACAGCCGCCAAGGCCGTGGTGGACACGGCCTTCGATCTCACGGCCGAAGGCTTTGCGTGGGCCCGCCTGCGCCAGCTCGACCGCAACAGCGACGGGTTCCTCAAGGCCGTAAAGGCTTTGGCAAGTCGACAGACTCAAGTGCTGGACGGCATCCACGCACGCGAGCAAACGTTAGGGCTCACCACAGGAGGCACACGGCAAGCCTGCGATTAAATCGGAATTCTGCGGCCACGCATTTTGCCTTTTACCCAACCTGACTGCCCATCGAGGAGTTGATCAGTCCTGAATCCAATTCCGTTTAGGTTCTTTCACAAAGAACCTCACGACGGTGCCGCAGGCTTGGCAGAGATCGGCTTGGAGTTGTTCGGTTGTAACAAAGATGACCGCGGCCTTGTATGCCAGGCCAATGCGGCCCACCTCGGCGTTCTGGTTCACCTTGAGACCCGTAACGATCTCCCCGCTACCACAATGAGGACAGCGCCTGCTTCCCGCCTCCCTGGGCGAAAGACCCTGCGGTGATGGAAGATCTGGATTACCCATGAATTTCCCTTGCTCGAATCGGCCGCCGGTTCATGCCGTGGAGTATGATCTCACCACCAACGGACAGCCGCTTTCTGGATTTGCGTCATCCCATCGGCTTTTCTTCGTGGAGGTATCCATGTCACATCGCAGTTTTTCTTGGATGACGGTGGCGATCACCCTCGCCCTCGGCCTCGCCGCTCCAGCCTTTGCGGACTTGTGCCCCCAGTGCCGGAACCGCTCACACACCAAGGACATCGGCTCTTGCAAACTCTGCGATGGCCGAACCAACAGCGGAGAATTCGCTCTGGACATGGACTGCTCGGATCGTCTTCAGGAATGCGAACAGTGCCGGAAAGCCTTGCCGCCCAAGGCTCCTAAATTCAATGAAAAGCAGAGTGGAATCCATAAATACGGGCGCTGGGTCTACGAGTACACAATCTCCAACGAAGGCAGTAAGAGTGAAGGCTATTACGGCAAGCTGAGCTATTTCGGTAGGCCCATTCCCGAACCCGCCGACATTAACGATCACCTCCGCACTCCCTGGGGCTTAATGCACTGGGTGGGCCAGCCTGCTGTGGCCTTTGGTAGTCATGGCTGGATGCTGCAGCCTCGACCCAGTAGGCCTTTGGGAAAACTAATTCAACCAACGGCATCGGTGAAGGTGCCCTGACTTCACCACGGCCATGGGTTCACTGGGGAAGTAGGTGAACCCGCTGTAATCGCGTGGCTCGTTCCGATCGATAGGCCGGTAGAACCTGGAGGCTAAGTCCAAAGGCAAGAGCGAACAGTCCCAGGGGCCAGAGGCGCCTCCAACCCCGCGCAAGGACGAGAGCAAGCAGCGCGCACAGGGCTCCGAAAACGAATCCCGCCAACCGACCAGCAGGCGATGGAATCATCAATCCAAGCAGGATGACTAACCCACCAAGACTCATGAGCGCTCGAAAGGATTGGGTTCGGGAGGTCGTCATGGGAGGCTTCCTGGGGATGCAAATGGCGCGATGGCTCGGGTCCCTTTCACCCGTTCAGCAATCGTCTTCCCCAGCACCATGGCAGGCTTTTCTAACCAGCGGTAGACCACGTAGCTCAACCCAAAGGTCGCAGCCAGGGCAATCCCGAAGCGTGCCAATGGTGGCAGGGTCTGGGGCACCGTGTTCAGGGTGATGAGATAGGCCATGGGGTGCAGTAGGTAGATTGAGTAGCTCAGATCCCCCAGCAGCACGAAGGGCGCGCGGAGCGGGTGGCGGGGCGCATCGTAGAGCGCAAAGACCATGACCATGAGAAAGCAGAGCGTCACATACCAAACCCGTTCTCGACCAAAAATATAAACGAAGGTATCTGCCACCGGTGGTCCCTTGGGGATGGCGAGGACAAAAAGAATCAGCACCAACGCCGCAAAAACCGGGAAGCGCAATCGCCAGCGGGCTAGGCTGCGCAGATGGGCCGCCACGCCCCCGAGCACAAAGAGAAAGGCATGGTTGGGGATATGAACGTAGGTGTGGAGCTTCTGCCAGTCAGCGTTGGGTGCCTGGGGCACATAGATGAAGTTCCAGGGCCAGGCCCAGGCCAGCAGGGCTCCGAGCATTACATACAGCAGCACCTTGCGTCGGGCAATCAGCACCAGAAAGGGCAGCGCAAAGTAGAAGAGATACTCCAGGCCAATGGACCACCCACCAATCAGTAGGCTGCGGTTGGGATGGAAATAGCCAAAGGTGAAGCTAAGGTTCTCGAGAAGCACCCGGGGTGTCGGATTGGGACCGAACAGCACCGTGCCAAAGGGCGGCCGAAAGGCCAGGGTCATCGCCACGGCGGCGTAATAGAGGGGCGCGATGCGGAAGAATCGCTTGATGTGAAATATCGCCAAATTGCGCGCCGTCCAGCGAGTCTCGCCGTAAAGCAGGAAGAAACAGAAACCGCTCACCATGAAGAAGCCTTCGACACCGTAGGGGCCGAAGACATTATTGATATTACTCAGGCGAGAACCTTGCTGAGCCACGCCGGTGAACTGAGGCATGGAAAGGTGCAATACCGCCACCGCCAGGGCCATGAAGCCACGCAGGATATCCAGGCTATACACCCGCGCCTCACCGTCAGGCTCCTGAATGAGGCAAGATGCCCACTGGCCTAGCCCTGTTTCCACGCAGTTCTCCTTGCGATCCCTGCGTTGCCAGGGCTCCCCAGCTTCGCATGGTGACTGGGCAGGCACCACCCGCCGCTGAGCGCCCACGTGAGTCGCCTTGGAGACCATCTCTGGTTTTCTTACGCTTTCTGGTAATCCTGGTGGGACCCAGTTTTCTGCCCCAGGCACTAATACCAGAGGAGATGCTTTGGAAAATCGGCTCGAACCTCGATCGAACAACCTTCCCTGGCGCTACGCCGCCGTAGCCCTGGGCCTGCTGGTGAGCCTCTGGCTCCTGCGCCAAGCCCTGATGCCTTTTTTCGTCGCCATGATCCTGGCCTACCTGCTGGGGCCGCTGGTGGATCGCCTCAGCCGCTACACGCGCCGCACCATGGCTGTGGCCATCATTCTGCTGGTCACCATTGGCCTAACCGTAGCGCTTTTGGCTTGGCTCATCCCCTTCCTTTACGACCAGACCGGGCGCCTCCTGGCCTCCCTACCCAAATGGCGGGCCTTGCTCGATCAGAAACTCGCCCCCCTGGCCCAGGCCCACCCTTACTGGGCGGACAAAATTCGGCAGAGCCTTGAAGGCATTGATCTCGGCGGAGCCTGGGGCAGCCTCATGAAGGCAGGTTCCGGTCTTCTGCAATTTTTCCTTTCCGCCCTCACCCTGATCCTGGTCCCCCTGATTCTCTACCATCTGCTGGAGGGTGGACGGTCGATGCTGAGGTTCTTGGAAGGCCTCGTGCCACCCCGCCACCAGACACGAACCAAGGCCATGGCCATGGATATCCACGAGCGGCTGGGCGGCTATATTCGCGGCCAGCTGGCCGTAGCACTGGTCATGAGCCTGCTGCAAAGTCTGGCCTTCCAACTGCTCGGCGTGCCCTATGCCTGGCTCCTGGGCTCCGTGGCCGGCTTCTTCAACGTGATTCCTTACTCCCCCTACCTCGTGGCCTTGCTGCCCGCCCTGGTGTTGGTTGGGCTCGAAGGCATGGGTGTCGGCCAACTTGTGTTGGTCGCGGGGGTCTTCACTGCAGTTCAAAAGGTCGAAGCCCTTTACCTCACCCCGGTCTGGGTGGGCCGCGCCAGCAAATTGCACAGCCTTGAAGTGCTTCTGGCCCTCATCGCCTTCGGCCACTGGTTTGGCCTGCTGGGGCTCTTGTTCGCCGTGCCGCTAATGGTGTGCGTACGGGTGGTAATGGAACGGCTGTTGGAGGACTACCGGCAACACCCTTGGTTCACGGAAGAATCCACAACGCACTGACCTGAAGCCCGCCAGACGCCCGTAAACCCAATTGCACCTCACGGGTTTGCGGGAATGTGAATACCACCACTGCCTTTATGGGCTTGCGGATGGCCTCTGGCTGGGGCCCTCCATTGACGCGAAAAAATTTGGGCAGAAGGCAGGCCCCAGGCCCTGCCAGCTAAAAAATCGATCTTGACATATGACTATCTTGAACTAATATTTTCTTCGCCAATCAAGGCTGTCTTCCCCGGCCGCGGGGAGAAAGGAGACTAACCATGAACATCATCCGAACTCGCGAGCCAAACCGACTCGCCCTCAACGCTGAAGCGCTTGAACCCTTCCGGCTCATGCGAAACCTCCTGCGCTGGGATCCCTACCGGGAAATCGCCTTCCCCGGTGAAACAAGCCCTGCCTTCATGCCCTCTTTCGACGTGAAGGAAACAGCCGAAGCCTACATTCTCACCGCCGATATGCCCGGTATCCGAAAGGGCGATCTGGATATCCAGCTGGCGGGAAACCGCCTGAGCATCAGCGGTCGACGAGAGGCTGAACCGGCTCGGGAAGACGAACGGTCCTATTCCCAGGAACGCTCGTTTGGCACCTTCAACCGGACCTTCTCCTTGCCAGAAGAGGTGCAAGCAAGCCAGGTGACCGCCGATCTCCAGGATGGCGTGCTGCATCTGACTGTGCCCAAGAGCCCGGAAGTCCGTCCTCAGAAAATCGCAATCAACCAGTAAAGACTCGCTTTTGCGGTAGGCTGCGCACGCGAGTCACCACAATCGGCTGCTGCGGGGCGTCAGATCAAAAAAGCCCCCAGTTGGGGGCTGGGCTGGAACGAAAAAAGCGAGGCCGGTTATTGGTCCCGCTACGACAGCCCACTGGGCTGTCTTCGTGGGACATTCGCGGGTTCGAGTCCCGGCGTCCCCGATCAAAAGAGCCCCCCGTTGGGGGCTCTTTTGTTCTGGGGCGGCTGACGGGACTCGAACCCGCGACACCTGGAATCACAATCCAGTGCTCTAACCAACTGAACTACCGCCGCCGT
>JAUYES010000516.1 GCA_030691225.1 Holophaga sp.
AGCCCAAACTCTCGGCCCGCATCAGAGGCTTGACGAGGTTGGTCACCAGCATGGGAAAAACTTCAACACCCGCTTCGGGTGCTGGTTGATTGGCGCGAATGGCCTGAAAAACCTTTTCGAGGTAGGCCAAGTTGGCAGCGGCGCGATCCGAGGGAAGCTGCAACTTAAGCTGTTCCACAATGGTTTTGGCCATGCTCTGGGGCGGAAGGGCCAACAACAAAAGCGCATCGGCATCCTTCGCGACCAGGAGCGAGAGCAGGGCGCCTTCGCTATGCCCAACGAGCAGCATTTTCTTGCCCTTGGCTTCCAGTAGCGTGCGCGCAAAGGCCAGGGCCGCACGGATATCCCCGGACTGGGCGTCCAAGGAAATATCCAATTTGGGATCCATGCTTCCGATGAAACGCTTGTCCCACCGTAGGCTGCTAAGCCCCTGTTCGGCCAACCACCCGGCAAAATCCCGACCACCGTGACTTGAAATCAATTTGCCCGTAAGCGGATCGCGAATCAGCGGATTGGACCAATCCCGATCTGTGGGCCCCGAACCCGCCACCAACACTGTGAAATAGCCATGACCCTGGGCGGTGCGAACCGTGCCGTTCAGGGGGAAATTATTGAAGCCGGGAAAGGAAAGCTCCCGCTCCGACGAAGCTTTCGCCACCGGCGCAGGCCCCGCAGGGGCCGGTAGCGCGCCAGGCTTAAGCACGAAGGGACATTGCTTGCCGCCCTGGGTGAAGGTGCCCCGGAGGCTTCCATCCGCCTGGAGCTGCCCCTGGAACGAGGGATCTCCAGGAATGCCTAGCATGCGGAAGGAAATCGCCGCTCCTTCCACCTTCAGATCGGCCAAGGCGACATGCTTAATTCCCTGCTCTGGAATGGAGATCGTGCCGGAACCGTTTTCAGGCTTCGGGAAATCCACCTGAATCGCGAGAACCATGCCAGGAATCTCGATGGCACCCGACCAGGGACCGACGACCACGGTTGGCGCCGGAAGGACCTGGACCAGGGCGGGCAGCAACAAGGCATGGAGCAAGGGAACGACTGGCATTGAAATCTCCGATTCTCTCAAGTGTTTTCAATGGAGGAAAAGTTAGGTGCTCCGATTATGGGACGCCGCGTTGATGGCCTGGGTCAAACCCTCTGGGTCATCCGTACCAATGCGGTGAACCGCACCCGAGCTAAGAACGATTTCAACGGCATCCAGGCCAGAAACGTTGTAGAGAAATCCGTTCCAAAGAATGCGAATGCCCCAGCCGTAATACCACTTATTTTTTACCGATGAGGCTTTCGCAATTTGCGTGACTTGGTATTTGATTCGGATCAGACCAATACCAAAGTTCAGGCGCAGAAAGTGATCATCGATGGTCACGGTGAGGGAGTGAAATAGAAGCAAGGTGATAGCCAGAATGCCAGCCACAATTCCTAGCTCAACACGGGGTTGCAAAGGAGCCCAAAGGATAACCCCGAGCAAAACGAGCATCGGACCACCCAGGGCAACACGGATCAAGGTGCCAGGCTGAGTGTGTTGGTAAGCGTTCATGAGTGACCTCTCAACGAAGAATGGAGACGAATCTAGCTTTTCCACCGAAGGAAAAGCGTCGAACCAAGT
>JAUYES010000287.1 GCA_030691225.1 Holophaga sp.
GCGGCGGCCAGCGGCAGCGCCTAGCCATTGCCCGGGCACTTCTCCAGGATCCGCCCATCCTGCTGCTGGATGAAGCCACCAGCGCCTTGGACACGGAAAGTGAACGGGCCGTGCAGCAAGCCTTGGAAACGCTGATGCAGAACCGCACCACGCTCGTGATTGCGCATCGCTTATCCACCATCCAGCGCGCCACTCGGATTTGTGTGCTCAAGCATGGGCAAATCGTAGAACAGGGCACCCACGAGGTGCTGCTGGCCCTCAGTGGCGAATACAGCCGCCTTCACAAGATGCAATTCGCAGAATGAAGCGCTCCGAATTCTCCTTCGAATTGCCCGAGGAATTGATCGCTCAACACCCTGCGCCCGAGCGCGATGGCGCGCGCTTGATGGTGATCGATGCCATGACAGGCGCCCTGACCCATTCCCTTATCCGTGATCTACCCACGCATGTGCCCGCGCACACGATTTGTGTGCCCAACGATGTCAAGGTTCGTCACGCCCGACTGCTTTTACGCCGGGCCGGCGGAGGTGCTGGCGAAGCCTTGCTGCTGCGGGCCTTTCCCGACGGCTCGTTCGAAGCCATGGTGCGCCCCGGCGTCAAACTGAAACCAGGCAAGCGGGCCGACGTAGTAGATCCCAACAGCGGTGCCATCTTGGCCAACTGTCTTATCGAAGACACGCTCGACGAGGGTCTTCGCAGAGTACGCATTCAGCACGAAACGATGGATCTTGATTGGGATGCGGTGGATCGAATCGGTCGCCTGCCCCTGCCGCCCTACATCCATCACGCCGCCGACGGCGAAGACGAAACCCGCTACCAAACCTCCTTTCACGCCGATGAGGGCGAGGCTGTGGCAGCGCCCACGGCGGGTCTGCACTTCACCCCTGGACTCATCGAACAATTGCAGGCCAAGGATTGTCTCTGGCAACCGGTGCGACTGCATGTGGGCTTGGGCACCTTCCGGCCAATGACCGCCGAGCATCTCGAAGATCACATCATGCACGAAGAGCGCTTCGAAATCCCTGACGATACGGCTGCGATTCTAGAAACTAATTTTCGGACCCGGCAGCGGCCTTTGCTATGCGTGGGCACCACCAGCTTGCGAACGCTGGAATCGGCGTGGGACGGCGCGAATCTGCGCCGCAGCGGCGCCACCCGAATTTTCATCAAGCCTGGCTATCGCCTGCGTAGTGCCAATCATCTGCTAACTAATTTCCATCTGCCAGAGAGCACGCTCTTTGTGCTGATTTGCGCCTTGCTGGGCACGGAACTCGCCAAGCACGCTTACGCCGAGGCCGTGCGGGAGCGCTACCGCTTCTTCTCCTATGGCGACGACATGCTGATTCTCAACACGGAGCATTAAAGCGGCCTGGTTAAGCTCCGGCTTCTTTTGTGTCGAGCTTACGCCGCGAGGCCGGACGAGCCAAGGTTCGAAGCGATTCCGGGGCCGGCGGCAGGGAAGGCAGATCCAAGGACGAAATCTGATGATCGCCCAGCACCTTCCAGGCCCTGGCTTGGCGCGGGAGGCGCTCGGACTGCATGACTTCCCATCCCTGCGCATAGCTCACAAAAGGCGGCATCACCAGGGCGAAACCCGTGAAGAGAAAGGATGGATAGCGCAGAAACTCTTCCTGCCCTTCGGGGCCGGGCACCGGCACCGCAAAGAGCGGATGCAGGCCTCCGTTGATCCAATAGCCCTGGGGCGGATCATGACGCGGGTAGACAAAGATTCGCCTTCGATGCATCAAGGTGTGGTTGCCCAAGCGGTAGGTGTCCACGGGCAGCACGCCCGTGCCTTCGAGTGCTGGCCCCCAACTGCGTTCGGGGTGACCCACCACCTGTACAACCTCCCGACCGGGGCCCTGGAGCTTGCGGAACAAGGTCCGCAATTCTTCGGCTTCCTCGTCGGTGACGGTGCCTTGGTTAGGTTTGATATCCCCCAGCAAGGCAATGCGTTTGGGCTGGTAATCGGAAATGAGGCCGAGAAGCCGCTCCCAAAGATCATTGTGCTGGCCCGCGGGAATGACATCGGGGCGCTTGCGCCGCCCTGCTCCCATGCCTAGGAAAAGGTCAGAAATTACCAAGGTTTCCTGGCGAGGCAGGATAATCGCGCGGCGGCTGTCGAGGATCACATCATCGGAAAAAGAAATCTGCATGGGGCTTCCTGTCTCCTCTATTGGAACACAGGCGAGCTAGACTGCGGTCATGGCAGGCACAAGCGGACCCACCTTTACTCTTCTCGCAGGCATGGCCGCCGGGCTCGGCGGCGGTGTACTTTCGGGCCTTTTCGGGGTCGGGGGCGGCATTGTGCTCATTCCGCTGCTGGCCGTACTCCTGGGCCTAAATCAGCACCAGGCCCAAGGCGTCACCCTGGCCGCGCTTTTATTTCCCAATACCCTGCCCGCCGTATTGCATTTCCGCAGTCGGGGAATTCCCATCCACTGGCCTCTGGTGGGCGCCATGATCGCCGCCTTTTTGCCCGGCGTTTGGGGCGGCGCCCGCATCGCCAACCTGATTCCAGAAGGCCCGCTGCGCCTCGGTTTCGTGGGGTTTCTGCTGGTCTTAGCCCTGCGTACTTTTTTGCAAAAGCGCCCGACCGAAGTCGCAACTGACGGCCCGCCTCAGTCGCCATCTTGGGCGCCGGGGCTCGTCATTGGGCTGGTGGGCGGATGCTGTGCCGGTCTGCTCGGCATCGGCGGTGGCGTGGTGATGATTCCGATGCTGGTGCTCTGGCTCAAGCTACCTCAGCACGAAGCCCAATTGGCCAGCATCGCGGTGCTTTTGCCGCCAGTGGGCTTGCCCGGAGTCTTGGTCTATGCCCAATCGCAGTCCAGCTTTCCCTGGCTAATCCTCATCGGCTTGGCCCTGGGGTTCCAACTCGGTGCCTTCGGCGGTGCCCGCATCGCCACCCGAATCGCAGGTCCCCAACTGCAACGAATTTTTGCTGGCGTGATGGTCGTTTTGGCCGCCATGCTCCTATTTCGATAGTCTTTCTGCGGCAAACTAGGTCTTAGGAGCCTGCCATGTCTTTCCCCGAAATAACCGTTCTCGACCGCGGCTTTGTCCGCCTCATCGATCACATGGGCACCGATCTCACCGTGGTGAACGCGGCGCGAGTCTCCTTCGGCAAGCGCAAGGAGGCCTTTGAGCCCAAGGATGCCGAATTGGTGGACTACCTGGCCGCGCATGAACACACGGCGCCCTTTAGGCATGCGTACCTGACCTTTCATGTGAAGGCGCCCATCTTTGTGTTCCGGCAATGGATGAAACACCGCATCGCCAGTGATTTTAATGAAATTTCGGGCAGGTACGTGGAGTTCAAAGAAGACGAATATTTTGTCCCGGAAGCCTTCCGCCTTCAGGCCAAAGTCAATAAGCAGGGCAGCGAAGGTGAACTCCCGGAAGCCAATCGCAGCGCCGCCCGAGAAGCCTATCTGAATGCCTGCCAGAACAGCGTGGCGCAGTACAAACAAATGATCGACCTTGGCGTTTGCCGAGAGCAGGCTCGCTGCGTTTTGCCCCTGGGGCTGTATTCCGAGGTCTACTGGACGGCTAGCCTTCAGGCCGTGGCGCACTTCCTGCACCTTCGGTTGGACGCCCATGCCCAATGGGAGATCCGGCAGTTCGCCCAGGCCATCAAGGAACTTACCGAACCGCTTTTCCCCAACAGCCTAAGCGCCTTGATGAAGGTCCCGACTACCGAAACATCCAGCTGATCTTCATCTGCACCACGTCATCGCTCGGAAGGTTGCGAAGCATGGCTAGATCAACACCTGGGCTGATGCTGCCCCGATCATTGATCAGGGCATCGGTCGCGGCGCCGTGGGTGTATACGAAATAGAAGGTGCTACCTGGGCGGAATTCCCACCGAGTAATCAGGTTCACGTTCCACAGGCGGTTACTGAAGGCGGCATCCACTTGCGACACGCCTTGTGGCAGCCCTGGCATGATCGTGCGATCGTCCACCCAATGGCCCAGGTCTCGGTAGGCATAATTGGCATCCAGCACTTGGCAAAAGGCCTGGATACTGAAGGTTGGGCTCATGGCATAAGACACCCGCACGGTTTGATCCAGCATGCCCATGCGCCGCAAGCCAACCATTGGCGGGGTTCCTGCCGGGGCATCCCCTGGCGATGGGATGAACTTGCGCTCGCCGTCCACATGGACTAGGTAAGTGCCGAGCTGAACTTCTAGAGCTGAAGTCAACTTGATGGACTGAGCAAAAGACAAATCGGAACTTGGGCCGCCCTCACGCCACCCTCGGCTAAGGGAAAGGCGCCCGTACCAAGGCCGATTGCCCGGCGTGTCCATGCCAATGCCAATCCAGGGATTCCTTGAGGTGCGTAAATATTTTTTTACGGGATCGTAGAAAGTGCGCAATTCGCGATCGTCATCCACGGGCAGATCAACACCGAAATTCACCCAGGCGGCATAGAAACTTGCAATATCCCCGCGCAAGGAACCTCGAAACGAACGCTGGATTACATGGCCGGCCTGGTCGTGCCCTAACGCGCCGGTAGCGCTGATTTCCACATTTTGAACCTTGCCAAAGCCCTTATCCCAGCGTTTCGATAGGACCAAATTTGCACGCTGTTCATCCGCCCGTGACTGGTAACCGACATCGTTGGGATTAAAGTCCCGAGATGCATTCACAGCTTGAAAATCCACCGCCAAACCCGATCGCCATGGGCGGTTGAGCCGCAAGCGTCTGCGCCAGCCTTCAACCTCCATCCCTCGAATAACAGCCTCGCTTCGAGCCAGAGTAAATTCCGAGATAGTGCTCTTGTCGGCGGTTCGATAAACGCCATCCACGGCCTGAACGTTGGCGGACCGACCATCCAACTTGGCTTGGCGCATGAAGGATCCAAAACCACCGATATAGCTTCCGGATTGCCCAAAAGCCTGCTGAATACGCAGCACACCGAAATTGGTCATGGGGTAGATTTCGCGCGAATAGGTGCGGTCAGATTCATCCGCTAACGTGGCTTTGGCCTGCGCCACATTGGCGCCCAACACTCCCAGATTGAGACCCGAGGCCAGCTTGACGGTATATTTCGCCGCGCCACTAATTTCTGTGGCCTGAGGGCGATCGACTATTCGTTCCCCGGTATTGAGGCTTGGATCGCCAAGGCCACGGCCGATGCGCCGACTGTAGAGTAGGCCGTTGCCAGCCACCTGAAAAATTTCCATACCCTCAAGAAAAAACGGTCGTTTTTCCGGCAGATAGGTTTCGTAGGTGCCCAGGTTCAGCACCGCTTGGTCAACTTCTACCTGGCCAAAATCGGGGCGGATGGAAAGATCCAACTGAGAGTTGGTGGAGAGCCCCAAATGAGCGTCGAGCCCTACCCGGTGCGTCCAGCCTCGATCGTCGTAAGGCCTGGCCGTTTCAAACTTGCGCTGAGTGCTAATAAACGGAATCCAGTCCTGGCGGGAGCGTGGGCTAATCCCTTCAATTCCTGTAAGGGTTGGAAAGCGACTGACAAAGGCGTTCTCACCCCTGGGCGACAATTGCCAGTAACTGGTTTCCCGACTTGGGCCCTGATCCGAGCGAGAAAAATTAATACCCCAGGTCTGGGCGCCTTGCCCGGGTCGGATCCGCAACAGCGATAGGGGGATTTTGAATTCGGCCGACCAGCCATCCGCATCCACGGAAACCGCGCTTTCCCAAACGCCATCCCAGTTGAAATCCCCTCGTATATCTTCACCCACATGCAGTGAGTCGCGCTGAACGCCTCCTGCATTTACCGAAAAGCCATAGGCCGTGCGGCGATCC
>JAUYES010000290.1 GCA_030691225.1 Holophaga sp.
ACGCTTGGAGACAGGGACAGGGGGCCGTGACCGCCAACGTGGTGATCATTATCGAGGCGTGCTACTCCGGTTCCTTCATTAATCCCTTGAGCGGGCAGAATCGGGTGATCCTCACCAGCGCCGGGGGCGAGCCGTACAACACGGACAGCGCAGGTCAGATTTCCTTCAGTCGTCGTTTCTTTTCCAAACTCATGGAGGGGGAAAGTTTCAAGAAGGCCTTCGAGTATGCCCGGACGATGCAGATCAACATGAACTATCCCTCGCCCCAACTGGATGATAACGGCGACGGCGCGAGCAACGCCTCGGACGGTCTTTTGGCGTCGAACATCTACCTGAACGGCCAGTTGACCTGGGGGCTCAAGCCCACCATCGGGCCCGTCGGCGTGGCGCGGAACCTGGAAAATGCCATATCCACGCCCATTTCGGTCGTTGTTATCAAGGGAGACGTCAATATCGAAAAGGTGTGGGTGCAGATCATCGCCCCCAACGCCAATATCGGCGGAGGGGTGGATACAATCACCTATCCCGAGGTTGTCCTGACGAAAACTGGAACTAAGGAACAAATGGAACAATACGAAGGGGTCCTGAACGACCTCCGCGTTTCCGGAATGTACCAACTGGTGATCCTGGCAAGCGACGCGAACAAAGAGATCTCCGACCCGGTGATCGCCTATATCAACGTTGACAAAAATGCCAAGCCTGGGGATATCAACGGCGACGGGTCCATAACCATCGCCGATGCCATTCTGGCCATGCAGGTTCTCGCCGGAATGCGGCCCGAAGGGTTGCCGGCCGCCGCCCTGTCCGACGTCAACGGCGACGGGAAGATCGGCCTGCCCGAAGTGATCTACATCATGCAGACGGCGGCAGGGTTACGTTAGCATAAAGGTAGCGCAAGGAAAGAGTCCCGGGTCCGTTATAATGCGAGGAATTCGCGATGACGGACCCGATTTTCTCCGCTACGAACCCGGCCGGGGTGTGATCCACTTCACAATATTTCTTAATTTTCATTGACAAAGACGTGCATCT
>JAUYES010000045.1 GCA_030691225.1 Holophaga sp.
ATTTTTTGCGATGGGCAGGCACGATTGAACACGCTCCATACGCGGCCTTCGCAGCCACGCAGGCTGCCGAAAGACACGGGGCAGTATGCATCGACGAAGCTAAAGTCCTTGTCTTCGCCCTTGAAGAACCCCTTTTCCCGCGCGAAGGAAATCAAGTCCTTGCTGTAAAAGGCATTCTTGGGGTCGTTGAGCGGAAATTGGCGGATGCGGGCCTGGTTGGCGTGGGCGCTGATCATGCCATCGGGTACCTTGTAAGCCACCCACACAGCGCCTTTCTGGCCCTTGCCCTTGCCGATGATTTCGAAAATCCAGGCCTCGTTAGGATCGGCGATGCTGAAACTCTCGCCGGTGCTGAAATAGCCGTATTCGTCGACGATCTTGGTCATCACATCGATGGCTTCGCGCGCGGTCTTGGCACGTTCCAGGGCGATGTACATCAGGCTGCCGTAGTCCACCAAGCCGCTGGGGCCTTCGAGTTCTTTGCGGCCCGTGAAGGTGGTTTCGCCGATCATCACCTGGTGCTCGTTCATGTTGCCAACGCGCGTATAGGTGACTGGCGCTTCCTTGATCTTGCCCAGATACTTGCCCGTATCCCACTCGACAATATCGCGCATTTCAGTAGGCAGGTGTCGGCCCCCAGCCTTGAAATACAACTCGCCGTAAAGCGTGTGGCTATCAGCGGCGTAAGTGATGAAGGTCGAGCCATCCTTGCTGGCACCCTTGGTGACCAGGATGTTGGTGCAGGCCTCGAGCTGCGGGCTCGGGGCCGCAGCAATCAAGGCGGCGACGGTGGTGAGATTGCGGAGCAGATGCTTCATGCGGCGGATCCTTTCAGGGAAAGCCCGATTGAACATCGCATTGCGATGATGGTTCATTCTACGGGGGGCAGTGCTTGGCTGTCACTGTGGGCTCGGAAGAGCTGAAAAAAAAGGAGTCCACGGATGAACACGGATGGACACGGATAAAAAAGAGCAAGGGATTTGGCCTCTATTCACCACAGGGCGAGCTTCGGCGTGCTGACCTAGGTATCGGTCTTGCCTTTGCGCGCTAGCCGGCTCTAAAGGTCGCAGTAGAGAATCCTGCTTTTGCTCTTATCCGTGTTCATCCGTGGATTGATCTTTTTTTGAAACAAACTTGCCAACTTCAAAAAGTAAAGCATGCTTGTCGTCAAGTGAGGTTTACATCGCCATGGGGCTCACCAAGAACCAACTCCGAGCTTTTCGGGAATCCCTGGGCTTGACCCAGGAAAAACTGGCCGAGCGGGTGCAGGTTTCCCGACAGACCATTATTTCCATCGAGGGCGGTAAATATGTGCCCTCCCTCGAACTCGCCTTGAAGTTCGCCCACACCTTCAACTGCCAGGTCGAAGACCTGTTTGGCATATAGGGAGATCTCGCCATGAGAATGATCGGCAAACCGGAGTGGTTCACTTACCGTGCCATGGGCTGGGGCATGGATGTCCGCACCTGGCAGGGCTGGGTCTACATCGCCATCTGGGTGGCCCTGTTTGCCCTCGTGAGCGTGCTGCCGTTCCCAGAACGTGTAAAGACCATCATCTTGGGCACGGTGGTGGGTGTGTTCATGCTGGATTGCCTCGTGATCATGACTCAGCTGGGTAAGGTGCACGATGAGCGGGAACGCCTGCACCAGCTCATCATCGAGAGAAACTGCTCCTTCGCTGCTGTGTTTGCGCTGGTGGGGGTCATGGCCTACCAGGCCTACCAGCATCGTCATGT
>JAUYES010000297.1 GCA_030691225.1 Holophaga sp.
AGGCTCTGAATCTCTTCCGTTCGCTGGCTCAGCGCGCCGATGAAAGCAAGGGTGGTTCGCCCAACTCCAATGACCGAAGTGAAAAGATCGACCCCGCCTCCGATGCGGCCTTCCTCTTGATGTGCCTTGCCCCCACCGGCGAACCCATTGCCGGCATGGTGGACAGCAGCGCGGACAAGGTGCTCAAGGGCACCTGGCAGGGCGCTCACGTGCTGGCCATGCTCGCCACGGCCGCCGCGGAAACCAATCACCCGAAGGGTCTGGAACTGGCCAATCGCTTGGAGCAAGTAGCGCTTCAGAAGGGCGGCCTGACCCATTGGGAAGGCACCAAGGCCAATTGGCATGGCTATGTGGGCGGCGATGTGGTGCCCACCATCAACGCCCTTAAGGCGCTCTGTCTGCTCAAGCCCCAATCCCCGGCCATCGTGGCCAGCGAGGCCTATCTAGCCACGCAGCATCAGGGCTATGGCTGGTACTCCACCTGGAGCACCTCCCAGGCCGTTTCGCTGCTGCCGTATTTGGCAAAAGTTCGGAAATTTAATTGGGAGGGTGGAATGGAACTCAATGCTTCCCTTCAGGGCGGCCCTTCCTGGTCCTTCAAGAGCGTGGAGAAGCCCAGCTTCCGGCGCTGGAATTCCAAGGAACCCCGGGTCGGTTATCAGGCCCTGGGCGAAGCCAAGCCCGTAACCCTTTCCACCTCGGGGCGGGGCATTTTGGTGTGGACTTACGCCTATCAGGTTCCGGGCAGCGCCCAAGCACCCATGAAGGGTGATGCTTCCGCCGCCATGCGCATGGATCTCGGGCGTCAGATCTGGCGTTTGAAAACGCCACAGCAAACCGGAAACGCACGACAGGGCTGGATCCGCGAGAAATGGAATGGCGCGATGAAGGTGGGGGACGAGGCCTGGATGGAACTTCGCGTTGGCGCCGATCAGGTGGCGGACTATGCCGTGCTGGAGGTTCCAATACCCGCAGGGCTAAATCCCACGGTGAAGTTGGAAGGTTTTGTTTTGGAAGGCAAACCCTTTGCCGAAGGTGATAGCACCGATCGTTGGATCAAACCCCGCATCGAAGTGCATCCCGATAAGGTGGTCTTCTTCTTCCAGAAGCTCTATCCCTGGGACCATCACACCGTGCGCATTCTGCTGCGGGCGGGCATGGCGGGTACCTATCGCATCCGCCCCGCCAAGCTGAGCCTCATGTCCAACGAAACCCAATGGACCACGTGCGATGGCCTTGAGCTGTCCGTGAAGGAAGGGGGCGCGAAATGATTCGCTTCCTGGTTTTGATCCTTTCGGCGGTATTCCTTGTCTCACCACTTTTGGCCCAGAAAACAGCTCCCGCCAAGCCCAAGGTTCAGAGCTACATGCCAGATGTCTCCCAGTGGCGCATCGAAGTTACACCGGATCTTGGTGGATGGCTGATGGAAGGGAAACAAGAACTGCGCATCAAAGTGGTGGACCCCAAGGACCCTGATCCCCCCAAGGATGATGCCCGACGCAATGACTATGGCGACTACGAAGGCGAATACTACGAAGGGGATGGCGATTACGAAGAAGGTCCGGCCAAAACCGCCGAGCAACTCAAGCGCGAGCGCCTGGAGCGTGAAGCGAAGGAGCGGAGCAATGCCTGGCGAAAGCGCCAACTCTTCATCTGGCTTAACGGGGTTTATAGCCCGATGTCCATTGAAGTGGGCAACAGCACGTATTTCAGTGCGACCTCCCAGAACGGTGAAAATCGCTTAGAGATTTTTGAACCCACCTCGGGCAAGCGAATCGTGCGCAGTTGGTGGACCTTTGCCACTAGCACTCGGTTGCGGATCGTTCGCACGCGCACCTCGGATGACGAATGGGGCAGTGGCAATCTGGAGATTCTGGAACCCAACGGCGATCTAGCCGGCAATGGGCGGCGCACGGCCTCGGGTGGCACCATGGACTGGGGCAATGGCTACACGCATCCCACACCGGCGGCGGGCACCTATACCGTGCGTTGGACCGGTGGCTACAAAGGCGGCAAACCCTTCAATGTGGTGATCGAGGCCATCCTGGATGGTGGCACCGACCAGGAACGGCGCTGGCGCTTCGAGCGATTGATACTGCCTGGTGCGGGCCCCGCCACCCTGGGCACCGTGGATGTTGAAAGCTGAATCTTCTGGGATCACGATGCCGTTTCATTGGATTTGTGCTCTTTGCCTTCTTCTGGGGCTTTCTGCTCGGGCGACTTCGCCGGTTTTTTGGAAAGCAGAACCGCGCAACAGTCGGCTGGAGATTCTCACCCCCACGGGTGGATGGGAAACTTCGGGTGAAAAGGAGCTGCGCCTGAAGGTGGTGGATCTCACGGATCCAAGGCCCGCCGTGGATCGCAGCCTCGATTATTGGGAGCAGTGGCAGACTCGACGGAAGGCCGAGGAAGAAGCCGTGCGGTTTTGTGCGCTGCAGCAAGTTGCGGGTGATCCTCCGATTCGAGCCCAGCGGCGCGAAGAAATTTGGACCTGGCTTCAGGATGGGGAATCCGAAAAGGGCCCCATCACTCCGGCGGAACTATCCTTTACTTCCCGCTGGTTGAAGGCTCTGGCGGGTGCCAGGCAACAACTCGCGGACGCTGAACAATCCCGCAAGCGCACCTTGCAGGCTTGGTTCAATGGCGAAGCCTTGACTTGGAACGTTGAAGTAAATCGCGAACAGGCCTTCACGGTGAATTCGATCCAGGGCGAAAACCGGCTGGAGATTTTGGATTCGGCGACGGGCCAAACCCAGGTGCGTACCTGGTGGTACGGTGGGCGGAGTCCCCGCCTCAGGGTCACGGCCCGGGAACAGGGCGTGCGGTGGTCGTCCTGGGATTTAGAAGTAATGGAACCTGGAGGCAAGTTGGTTTCAGGGGTGCAGGATTTTGAAAAATCCCACCCCGCCTCGGGCACCTATTCGCTGCGCTGGAATGCCGGTGCCGCCTCGCAGTGGTGGTCGCCGGAAGATGCCCAACCACGCCTGCTGCGGGTGGATGTCATGCTGGATGGTGGCACGGACAAGGAGCGTCGCTGGCGCTTTGAAGTCTTGATCCTTCCGGGCACCGGGCGCGTTCAGATCGGGAGTTTTGATGTGGAAGACTAGTTTGAAAATATGGGTTTTCGGAATGATGCTGCCGCTCTTTGCCCAGGCACCTGTTGTTGCGCCACGGCCCGAGGCCCCGGTCATTTTGCCGGGCGAAGGGCTGGCCGTGATCGGACCGGATGGTGTGATTCAGACCTATGGTGAGGCCACACGGGAAATGCCCATGGGTAGCCTTGCCAAGCTGCTTTGGATGCGTTTGGAGGGCGATGAGTGGGCGGCCATGGGGGTGGAATTTAAATGCACGGGCGAATTGAATGGCCATCGCTGCTGGCTTGCGAAGGGCCATGGCCGCGTAAATCTGGGTAAGGCCTTGAAGGAGAGTTGCAATCTGGCCTTTTTGGCCTGGGTGCAAATGAGTGCCGAACGCTGGCGGCGGCATTACGGCGAAGGCGTGGCCCGGGTGCGGCTCGACGAGGTCTTCGGACCCTTCGTGGGCAATCGCCTCAAGGCTGGCGATGGGCTACCTGAATTCGGCCCCGAGTGGATCGGCGATGGTGATCTATTGCGAACCAGCCCCGAAGCCATGCTGAAGTGGATGATGGATCCTCACCAGGAAGAGGCCATGAGTCGCTGCCGGCGGCATCTCCTCGGCTTTGTGGGCAGCATGGTCAAGGATCTTCCCTGGTGGGCGAAGACGGGTACCGCCCCAGTGATTGGCGCGCCGGGCGAAACCTGCGCCTGGGTAGCGGGGAGCAACGAATTCGTTACCTGTGTACTGCGCTTGCCCCGTGGCAAGGGCCGCTCCGATGGGCTGGAGCGTTTCCGCGCCCTAATGAAGATTCCCGATAAGAAATGATCCTGGCACTCGCGATACTATCGGCGCCAGCCCCGCCGCCTCCGGTATTTTCGGGTGATCCCGAGGCCGCACTGCGCATCGAAGAGACCCTTCGCGCTGCCATGGGGGCCACGGCGGGCTACGGCCCTTGGCCCGATGAGCGTTGGGAAGTTCGCCTGCACTTGGATGCCGCCAGTTTTGAACGAGCCACCAAGGCCCCGCCTCAGCGCGGTGCGCAGTGGCTCGGCGATGTTCTGCATCTGCGCCCGTGGGAGCAACTCAAGCGGCGTGATCTGGGCGCCATGCTTCGTCATGAACTGACTCATCGGCGACTCAAAGCAGGGCATTTGCGCCGCTGGGAGGAGGAAGGTCGTTGCCTGCATGCGGAAACCCATGTGCGGCCGCCCCTGCGCTGGCCTACGGCGCCCACTGCGGCGCTGCAAGACCGGCTGGATCGAGCCCTGGCCGGAGGCACCACGGCGGAACAAGGTTGGGCCTACCGGGCGCTCCGGGCCTGGAGCGCCCTAAAACCTTTACCGTCGCCTCCGGCGCGACCCACTAAACAAGTTGATACTTGGCGAAAGGAAGCGCTGAGCCTCGCCGAACGGGTGGTGGTGATCTGGCCCCCAGAGCGGGTTCCCGCAGATCTTGAAATCAACGGGCAGCACTTACCGAGCCGACTCGGAGCCACCTTTTCTTTTTCGGGAGAAATCCGGTTTGGCGCCGCCTTCCCCTTGGGATCGTTGCAAGGAAAGGTACGGGCCACGCGTGGAGGTCGGGGTTGGAGCCTGCGTTGGAGCACCAAGCCCGAGGCTTGGATCGCGGCAGCCACCGCCGGTGAATTGGGCAATGATGCCCCCTTCGAAGCCCGGCGCGCCTTAGCAGCCGTATTGAAGCTCTGGTTAGCCGGGCATCCCCAAGGCAATCACGCAGATGGTTCGCTCTGCCCTCTCACCCATTGTGCCGTGGTTCGCGGCGAGGGCAGCTCGACGACTAAACAGGCCGTCCACTCGGCTCCCAATCTAGCCATGGATGCCCGCTGGGCCTTTTTCTGCGGGTCCAAGGGAGGCGCCTCTCTGAGCCCCCGCGAAGTCTGGGGCGACGGCCCCAGCACCGCGATGAAAGCGGAAGCGGCTCCCGATGATCGCTGGGCCACCTGGACGCGCACCTTGACCGCACCCCAGGTGCGAATGCTGAAGGGCAGCGTGCCGCCGGGGCTCAAACTCGGGCAGAAGGGAATGATGCTGGGCGGTTCAGGTCCCTATCCCGTGGAAGATCTCCGCCTTGCGGCGGGCCGGGCCTTCGGCTGGACGACCTGGCCTAGCAATGCCTGCGAAGGCGAACTGGATTCCCAGGGCCGCTTGCGACTCCAGGGCAATGGTTGGGGTCACAACGTAGGCCTTTGCCTCGCCTCGGCCGTCTGGCAAGCCCGCCAAGGCCAAAAGGCCGAAGCCATTCTGGGCACCGCCCTCGGTGCCGAGGTCGTGCGGTGACCGGGAAGCCTTGGTTCGTTTATCTTTTGCGCTGCGGGGACGGCACGCTGTACTGCGGCATTGCCCTCGATGTGCAGGCAAGGCTGGAAACCCATCGAGCCGGGAAGGGCGCCAAATACACCCGAGGGCGCAGCCCCCTGGAACTGGTGTTTGTCGAAGCGTGGGGTTCCAAGGGAGAGGCCTTGGCCCGGGAGCGGGCGATTAAGGCCATGCCGAGGGCCAAGAAAATGGCATTGGTGGTGAACGAGAAGTTATGCAGTTGTAAGTGAATACAGAAAAATCACCACGGAGGCACGGAAAATACGGAGAAAGATATGGATTTTTCACGGATTTCCGGGGAAACCCATCAATGGCGGGGTTCAGGCTGCCCTCAATGGGAGATCGAGTCCTTTCCAATCGCTGTTTATCGTTGTGCATCGCTGGTTCAAATCTTTTCCGGACTAGATCTGAGACACAGGCAGACGAAGCGCTACGGCCGCCCACCGGCGAAATCTCAATGTCTGGAATTGCAGAGGAAGATATTCCACCAAAGCCAATGGTAGGGGGTCATGGAGTGCCAGCAAGAAACAGTAAAAGACTGTAGCCAGCGATGTACAGCGATTCACAGCGATGAAAAGCCAAGTGATCAAACCAAGCAGCCAGGGCCAACCCTTTTCACTCTGATTCATGAAGAGCCAGATATTGAGGAAAAGCAGGGGTCTTGTTGCGAGCTCCAGCGTCCAATCGAAGCTGCTTCCTTTAGTCTTCGTGTTTCTCGTTCCCCTTCACCGGCGCTCCTGCGGGGGCTTCCATGGCGCTGGCGCCTACGGCCATGATGGGCGCGCGGGGGCCATCGCCCCACATGCCGCTGCCCCGGATTAGGCTGGAGTGGAAGATGCCCCAGAACACCAGACCATCGGCGCTGCGGGGGTCCAGGAGGTAGAAGGCTAGGCGACCCAGGGGTTGGTTCACGGGCACGTAGAGCGCCTGATCCAGGTCTTGATTTGTCCAGGGGTAGGCGGCGCGCTTGGGCAGCGGTTCTTGTTTCCAGCTGCCTTTCAGTTGGAGGGTGAAGACGCCCTGGTAGGCACCCTTGGAGATGGTTCGCTCGGTTTCATGGAAATTGAGAATGGTTTCGCCTTTGGGCCGGGCGCTGCCCGGTAGCACCTTGAGGCCATGGGCCTCCAGCATTGGGCGGACGCGTCGGGCATAGGCGGGGTCCACTAGATAGCCCGTGGGCACACCCACCAGGTCCATATCTTTGTAAGTGACAAAGGATGGCAGCACCAGGGTGGTGCGGTTCTTTTCGCCCAGGTAGCGGCGATTCTCGTCCCGTAGAGGTTCCACCAGGTCGATGGTGGCCTTCTCGGTTTCCTCGGGCTCGGCCTTAAGGGGCAGCTTGGGCGCACCCTGCTTCCAAGCCTCGGTCCAGCGGGTGCGGGCGGCCTGTTGCTGGGCCTTTACTTCATCCTTGTGCTCGGCCAACCAGGCCAGGACCTCCAGGATGAATTTGCGGTTGGCCTCGATGCGCTCGGGGTAGCCCAGGTAGACATAGGTCTCCACCAGAACACCCAGCCGATACTCCAGCACGGGGTAGTTGCTGGTCAGGTTGGGGCTGGCGAAATCGGTCTCCCAGGCCACGGGCTTGCGGTCCTTGTCCATGCGGAAGTTGCCGTAGTCGTAGGTGGGGAGCCCTTGACCCTTAAGCTTTTCCTGAACTTCCACCAGCATGCGGCGATTGAAGCGTGACAGCCCTTGATCCCCGCCGGTGCCCCAGGAGGCTTGGTGGGTTATGTGGAAGCCGTGGTAGCTGCCATTGGTGGTGTGGAGATCCATGATGCAGGAGGGATCGAAGTCCCGGTACATGGCCAGCAACCACTGAACATTGGCGGAGGCGGCCTTCATCATGTCGCGGTTGAGATCCAGGCCGAAGGCGTTCTCCCGGGGGCCCACGCCGCCTGCGGGATTGGGCTGATGGGTGCGATTTCGGGGATCCAGGGCATCGGTGCCATCGGCGTTGTAGGTGGGCAGGGTGACGATTTCCAGGGCCTTCCGGAGCTGGGGATGCTTGCCCTGCGCCAGTTCCCGCAGCACGAGCTGGAGGGCATCCTTGCCTTCCACCTCACCCGCGTGGATATTGCCGTTCAAGTAGACCCGCAAAGGATCCCTGCCGGTGGCGGCCAGTCGCCAAGCATTCAGGGGTTTGCCGGTTTCCGTGGTGGTGGGCGCCCCCTTGGGGTGGTAGGGCTTAAGGCCCGGCGTGTGTTTGGCCAGGGCACTCATGAAGGTCTTCACATCCGCCACGGTGCTGGTTTGCTTGAATTCTGTTTGCTCGAAGATGGTTTTCGGCCAGTCCTGGCCCATGAGCAAAGATCCCGCAAGCAGCAACGCAATTCGCATGGAAAGGCCCCTATTCTGGACGAAGGTTATACCTCGCAATGCGAGTATAGAGCAAGTGCTGAGGGCAAGGGAGGCGTTGCCACGATTAGCTGTGGCGCTGAGCGCGTGAATCAGTGCTTTTGCACAAGCAGCACCGCCCCGATGCTGAGGGCGCCGCCCACAATACTGGTCCAGGCGGGCACCTCCCCCAGGAACAGGAAGGCGAGTCCCAGGGCGGAGACTGGCACCAGGAAGCTGAAGCTTGACGCGCGCGCTCCGCCCACTCGCTTAGCGGCCTCGAAATAGACCGTGGTGCCAAAGGTGCCCGCCAGTAGGGCTAGGTAGAGCGTGTTGAACCAGAAGTTGCCTCCCAAAGCCGAAAAGGCAAAGGGGTGCTGGGGCAGGGCCATGGGCAGCAGCAGCGCCGCGCATCCCACGGCCACCCAGAAACTATGGACAAAGACCCCGATGCGCTTCTGCGCCTGCGCGGTCCAAAGGGTTAGGAGGGCGTACGAGAGGGCGGCCCCCAGAAAGTAGAGATTCTCGGGTCGGAGGAAGGAGCTCATCTGGAAGGTTGGTCCAAGGATCTGGAGGATGCCGCCGCCAAAGCCCAGGCCTAGGCCCAGGGCCGTGCGCCGGTCCAGCCGGTGGCTCAGAAATATCGCAGCGATCAGATTGGCGAAGAGCGGGTTCATGGAAGGCACCAGCACGCCGCCGTAGCCACCGTGCCCGGTCTTGAGCCCTCCCAAAAAGCAAAGATTATAGGCCGCCAGCGCCAGCGCCGAGAGCCCCACCCAGCGCCAAGCGGCTCGGGGCACGGCGAGGCTTTCCTTGCGCCACCAAAGAATCGGCAGAAAGGAGACGGCGCTGATCAGGAAACGCCATAGCGCCGTGACCTCCGCCGGATATCCCGACGCCCACCGCGCCGTGATCCACGACCCACCCCAGGCCACCATGGCCAAAACGGCAAGCGCGAGGAAAGCGGGCTGGTGGGTGCGATCGGTCATGGAAATCCCTATAGGAGGAACCTACCAGAACCGGGGGCAAGGGCTAGGAACTGGGTTCAGCCTTTCCTGGCGAACACCTCGTGACTGGGTTCAGAATTCGGTGATGAGACTCTTGTCTTGTTCGAAGGCTTCCATCGCCAGGGTTCGGCAATTTTGGTAAGTCCCCTCGCCGAGCCGAAGAATATCCAACGCTTCCCAGGTTGCTCCGGCCAGGGCGTCTGATGCCCTGAGGTCAGCCTGAAGATCGCTAGCCACTTTGTTCCCGAGCGCCACCAGAGCTACCAACCTGCGGTGTTCTGGGGGCGCCTGGAGGGGATCGTGGTGCCAGCGCGCCGCCGCCTGAAAGCCTGTTGCGATTTTCCAGGATCGAAGCAGGGCCTCGCCCACCATGGCATGGTCAAACCCGAAGGCGTCGAGTTCCAGACTGAGCCTGTCCGCTTCTTGGTCACAGAAGGTCGCGAGCAAAGCGTCATAGCGTTCGGAGAATTGCAGGGCCATCACGCTCTTCCCGATGTCATGCATCAGCCCACCCAGGAAGGCTTCCTCGGGGGCGGGAAACCGCAGGGCCTTGCCGATTGCGCTTCCGGTGATGGCGGTGGCCAGTGCATGTTCCCAGAGGATGCGTGTCTGCGGGCCAGCGGGGCCTCGGTTGAAATGGTTCTTGACGCTGGAAGCGAGCACGACGGCCCGAGCCGTGGAGAACCCCAGAGTCAAGATCGCCTGAGTCAAGGTGGTCACCTCGCGCCTCATGCCGAACATGGCCGAGTTGGCGATCCGCAACACCTGCGCGGAAAGTGCTTGGTCTGTGCGGATCAGATTCTGGAGTTCCTCCGAGGATGTGTCCGAATTCTCTGATATCCGCATCACTCGGGTGGCTACCTGGGGTAAAGGCGGGAGATCACCCAGGTTCTGGATTACCTCCTCCTGAGTCATTGGCATGGGGACACCTCTTTGGTGGATACAACGATAGGCTCCCTTGATCGCTTGCGGCGATGAATTCACGATTCGGCCGCCATCGAGGGGACAAACGGGATGGGCGGGTCACGAAGAACCTCAACAACGTCCAGGCGATCCCTGGCCTGTGTCGGCGTCCGGTACCAATGTGGCTGAACCCACCGTGATTGGGCTCAATCGCGACCTTGGGATTCGTCACCATCACAGCCCCAGTAGGGTGCGAATCTCTTCCAAACGGCGGATGGAAACTTGCAGGTGGGTGTTGGTGAGCACAACTTCGCCTTGGTCGGTGAGTTCTTTCACGGCATCCAGGCGCACGATGGCGTTGCGGTGGATGCGGGCGTAGCCGAGGCCCGCCAGGCGTTCTTCCCAGTGGGCAAGGCGGCCGTCCACGGGCGGGGCGCCTTCGGAGGACTAGGCGTTTGATCTTGTCCACCATGTAAGGATGAAAAAATGGACCGCCAAAGCCGAATTTATGCACATTCCGTCGACACCAGTTAGGACGAATTCTGAGGGCAGCGCAGCGGCTCCACCGAACTTGCTGCAGCTGGCCAGTCGAGGGGGCAATTTGGTTGCCTGACACAGGGAGGCAAATACAGGTTGTCATGGGTCGCAGAGGAGGTGATTTGCATCCAATGGTTGCAAATAGTAACGTGTCGGACGGGTTTCTCTAATGTTTTCATTTGTTTAGATTCGATTTTGTGTGTGGCACGGGACCTGCATCCACTCGTGAAACCACCACAAGGAGATGCCATGAAATCATCAATCTTACTTGCGTCGCTTCTGCTGACGACATCCATAGCCTGTCTTGCGCCAAAATTAAAGGCGGATTTTGAGACAAAACTGAGTCGTTGGGTGGGGCATTCTGTCACCAATTTTATTAATGCGAATAAGCTTCCGGATGAAACCATAGATCGTCCAGGAGGAGGAAAGACCTATGTCTTTGCATACAATTCCAATCAAAAAGGTTCAGTTAAGTACACTGAATACACAAGCCTCGATACTGGTGCGCGGGTCGAGCTAACATCCGGTGAACAGCCAACTGGTTGGGTGAGGGATTCTCAAGACAACAGGGTCATAGTTAAGGACACCTCTGTTAGCACACAATTTAATAAGTATTGCCGCGTGGTTCTTGACACAAACGCTGAAGGTAGAATTCTTACAGCCCGTTATGAGGGGAACGACTGCTGGTAGGGCAGAAATTCACATCATCGTGACTAAACGTCTATACGGTCATGACAGTTTCGGTCGAGACAAGATTAGACTACCCAACACACCGTCCTTTTACATTATCACGCACTTACAGCAAGCCGTTTGGCCTTATCCCAGGCCAAGCGGCTTGCAGGTACTACCATCCACGTTGGGGAGATCTTGTGGATCCTACTTACCGTTCCCTTTCCATCTACGATCTTGTCTTGGACCCTACCCTTGATCCTTCTCCCATTGCCAACTCCCTTCCGCCGAAGGACCGTCTTCTCCCTGGGGCCGCCGTATTGGTTTCGGGATCTTTGCTGGGGTTGATGTTAATCCTGGCGCCTGCCGCCTTTACTGGACCGATCGAGAAGATCGAGAAGATTGAGCGGGCTCTCCCGTTTCATGTTGACTTCGTGGAAATCTCTCTTAGCGAAAGCCCTTTTCCTGGCTTGAGCGGCGGGGGAAGCGATGGAAATAGTCCAAGTCCCGGTAAGGGTTTTGACAAATCCATTACCGCTCCAACGGAGCCTGCGGCATCATTTTTCGATGATTCGCCCCTAACGCCTTTAACCACGGATCATTCTTTGGTTTCAGAAAAAGCGCTAGACCTTCCTTTCGGTGTCTCGAATGGGGATGGGCGACCCCGAGCCATGGGCCATGGCAATAACCGTGGGGTGGGTGGAAAGGGCTCCGCGAAAGGGGAGATGATGCAGGGCCAAGGCTTCGACTACAAGCTAGTTCCCCGTGTTAAACCGGGTGCTACATACCGACTTAAGCCTGGTGAACGGGGCGATAACAACACGATCGTGGCACTCCTTTTGACCGTGGAGGATGATGGAACGGTTTCTCGAGCCGAGGCCTTATCTGGCCCAGAGTTTCTCTATCCGACCATGATCGCGACCGCGCGGCTATGGTGTTTCGAACCCCTCCCTCTTCATGGGCTTAAGGGGCCGATGAAGGTCAGGATGCGCTTTGTCTGCCAAATAAAGTGAAACGATGCCGAGAATATTTTTTAGTTTATTTTACTTAAGTTAAATCCTTCGCTTTGCAACAGAAGGCATGCCTTTTCTTTATTTGTTTAGTGGAGCAGTCATGTATTTATTGCTTTTACCTTTCCTCTTGGTTTTTGCCGTTGCCGAACCGCCAGCAGCACTTCGATCCGCAGGTAAGGAAGTTGTCATTCAGGACCGAGAGATCCTTATTCCCCATGTCCCCGAATCTGTCGAACAGGCTCATGCTGAATACAGCAAGGTCCGACCCATGATTAGGAATGGCATTAATGATTTGGAAAAAGAAATAACACAGCTTCTTGAAATCGACCGTAAAAATGAAAAAATATTGATTTCTATTCGCGTCCTGTCTAGCGAAGCCGAGGCTGCCAGATTCTATACCAAGATGTTGAATGATGGCCAGTATACCAAATTACAAATAACCGCGATCAGCGCTTGGAATGAATGGCAATCAGTTTTGATGGATGCAGGTTTAGCAACATGTGATGTTCCAATATACAGAAAAGCCGATAAATCCAAAAATGATGATTCAGATACCAAATTGCGGTTGAGTCGTCAGAAAAAAATGTCTGACGCGTTTTTAGAGAGCGAAAGAGAATTAAACAGTGACTTGGCAACAAACCCCATTTCCGGTGAATTTGATCCAAAGGCAGGTCGCTTC
>JAUYES010000311.1 GCA_030691225.1 Holophaga sp.
CCACGGGTATCGTGGTGAGTTGCCAGAACGAGCGGAGCCAAATCAAGAACCGGGCCACGGCCTTAAAGGTCTTGAAGGCTCGTCTTTACGTCGTGGAGCGCAAGAAATTCGAAGAGAAGGTGGCCGCTGCTTCGGGCGAAAAATCCGATGTGGCCTGGGGCAGTCAGATCCGTAGCTATGTGCTGCAGCCCTATCAGATGGTTAAGGATCACCGCACAGGTTGTGAAACAAGTCAGACCCAAAAGGTATTGGATGGCGATTTGGACGAGTTCATTCGTACCCAGCTATTAGCCAAGAGCTTGAAACCCACCGAATAACCCCGATGTTTGTTGCGCTGCTTCTCCCCGGTTGCACCGCTCCAGCGCCTTCACCACTGGAGGCCGAGGCCTTTCGTTTCTGCCGGACAGTGGCCGCATTAATGGGGCTTGAGGCCAAAATTGATCCCGCGCGGGCGAAGCTCTTGCGCGGGCAGGCCATCGTCATGCTCGCGGGTGCACGAGGGGGCCTTCCTCCGGATAGTCCAGCATTGCCCCTGCTGGAAGCTGCCCAAGGTTCTCTCGACGTTCTGGCGGGTGATAGCGTGACCGGTGAACGTCGCTATGGCCGGGCAGTCCAACGCATGGCCCTGCGTTGGCGGGAGCGCCGCAAAATCCTGCCTGCAGATAGTCCACAGCGGGTGCCCGAACTGGAGTCCTTGGCGCTGCTCTGCGAGCTGGGTGGGCTTCGAGGTACTGCCTGGCGAGAAGAAGCTCTTCGGCTGCGGGTCCGCATTGCCAAAGGGGTCGATGCTGCGTTGGAAAAGGATCTTGGGTTAGCGGTGGAGGAACGATACGGCCCCTGGCTGACCGTGGCCGAAGTCGATCCCATGGTGGAATTTTGCGGATATTTGGCTCAGCTTTGGCTGAGAGAACAATCCTCGGAGGCTCTCACCCATCGAGTGATGAAGGTTGCCCTTAAACCAAGTTCCGAAAGTGTTTGGCGGCTTGCAGCCCGCAAGGGTGGCGAATCTTTCCGGGCGGACTTGGGCGCACTTTTGGAGCGATTGGTCGCCAGCTTGCTCTTGAGAACGCAGGAAGATTCCGCCCTCAAAATGGGGGCTGCGCTCTTGGGAACTCCTGTGGATTTGGCGGTGCGGCGTCTGTTGAGGCGGATGGATAGCGCGGCAATCAAGGCCGGTTCCCTTGAATCTAGGCGCCGCATTGCGCGGCTATTGGGCGACTGGGAATTGGAGGCAGATCTCTTGGTCCAGGCCCTTCGCGTAGAACCTTTGCCGGAAGCACGCCTCCGGTTGGTGGGCGAGGCCTCGGCTATCCTGCGTGCCCATACTCACCTGGGCTTATTGCAAGAGGCAACCCGGGTGCTGAA
>JAUYES010000328.1 GCA_030691225.1 Holophaga sp.
ATTACGTATGGAATGAGAGTACCAACGCCCGGTTTCACGGGCGCGCGGCTTTCTGCGCGTCCGCGTCAAACCGTTGTTCGCGCTCTATCGATCGCCAGCGTAATAGTCTCGGCGCCAGAAAATGCTCGCGGAGATCATGGGGGGGAAATTCCAGAGCTAGCGCTATTGACGAAGGTAATCTGGTTTGCAACCCTCGCGTCCTCGGCCAGCAAAGACCTCACCGCGTCCACCGTCACCGAGTTCTCATTTAGTAGCTTAACAATCAGGTTTCCCAGTTCCGAAATCTGAACGATCTCTAAGTGAGTCAAAGCATAGGTAAGTTTGGAGTCCCCCTGATCGACTTCCACGTGTCTACCTAGATAAAATTCAATTGACTTCGCGGTTTCCGGCCCAGAGGTCACATTTCCGGCATCGTCGTACCCAACGACCCAAAGATGACCGTCAGGAACGACCAGAACCGGAACAACCAAGGACACTACGTGCGGAAATGAAGACGATGAGGACGCAAAGCAACTGCGACGTACCAATTCATATGCCGAGTTGACGGCCTGGCTTACTTTGTCGAAAACCTCCACATCATTTTCGACTAGCTGACCATCGCCGAATCTACGTCCGACCTGATCTGTTGCTTTACCGACAGGTAAGCCTTCCGAATATAGGTTAATTCCAGCACTGGGATAGATTGGCCTGGCATAGACTGTATGTCCACCCATGTTGTAGTACCCGTAATACACCGCAGGAAAGCTCCAAATCCAAGGCTGACCGGCCTCGATTTTCAGGCGAGGCATGCAATGAATGAGCAAGGGAAAATTAGGCCTCAGGTTTTTGCATTCGACACTCAATTGTAGTCTGAATACAAGATTCTCGGCCAATAACCTATCCTTTGTAGCCCTTATGTCGAACTGTCTCGCCTTGCCTGTGGTTGGGTCTTCATAGGTCCCAGCGTGTGAGCAAACGAAACCGAGCTGACATAGCTTGGACAGCGTCTTTACTTCAAAGCCAAAGTCAGACCTTGTATTCAGGAATTCCGTTATGTCGGCCTGCATAATTGGCGTGTCCGTCAACTTTGCCATCACCCCTCCTGTATATTGCTCGTAATCGTTCTTGACCTACTGAGCGAACACAGGCGTCACCCGGAGCCGGTTTTTTCGGCGATCGGGTGCACGCATTCGTTAGCTGTGTCCTTTTCCCGGTTACACATATAGCGTACCAATATAGTTCCAGTTAGCGTCAGCCAGGTGTTCATTGTACAGATAGTCTACAGAATATCCCCAATTGGATACCCAGATGTGAATTTTTCCTGACTCACATTGCAGGATAATGTCCTCGGCTGAATTCTGTGTGATCGTGTTGTAACCATCATAGTAGTTCAAATCTTTCGATGGAGCTTCTCCGATTATGATGATTCCGGGGTTAATGCTTTCGAGCCACTCCTCTGGAACCTTACCGCTGTCCCGGCCATGATGGGGTGCAAATAGAATGTCGGCTCTTTCCATGATGAATGCATCTTTGATATTTTCCATGAAATCGTCTTCAAGATCGCCCATCCACAATACCCCTGCACCGTCTTTGAGCATGTACCTAACGATGGGCGAGATGTTGTTGGGGTTCTCCCCTTGTTTGGCTTGCATCAGAGCTTCTTTGTAATGCTCGTTTGTCACAATTGGCCAGAGAATGTGGATTCCCGAGCCACCGCGCTCCTCGTCGCCTTGGTTTATCCACTTTCTTGAACACCCTCGCGAAAGATAGAAGACTTTGGCGGAGTCGTCTCGTAACGAGCAATACTGATCAAAGTCGACAGTCCAGTCGGGCTTTGTTGCCTCGTTCTTGACGCAGTAGAAGTTCCGAATATTCATTTTCTCATGAAGAAAGGAGAGGCCCAAAACATGATCGTCATCGGGGTGGGTTGAGATGAAACGGACTATGCTTT
>JAUYES010000329.1 GCA_030691225.1 Holophaga sp.
GGCGTTGGCATCCTGGCTTTCGGTGAAAGCCAAAGGAGGCAAATGGGTTCTTCGCATCGAAGATGTGGATCGCAACCGTTGTCGCTGGGAACTCGCCGAGCGCCAGATTCGGGACCTTGCTGCCCTGGGTCTAGAGAGCGACCTTCCCATCCTGCGGCAGGCGGACCGCGATGAAACCTATCGCGTTGCCCTTTCCCGACTCCACGCCATTGGGCGCCTTTATGCCTGCACCTGCACGCGCAAGGATCTGGCCCTGATTGCCGCCGCGCCTCACGAGGAAGATGGTCTGCGGGCTTACCCGGGAACCTGTCGAGGTCGCGCCCTACCCGAGCTGATACCCGAAGCCATCCGATTCCGGCTTCCCGAAGGTGAGGTGGCTTGGCAGGATTTGCTTCGAGGCCCCCAGGTGGATGATCCCAATCGACTCACAGGCGATCCCCTGTTGCACCGGCGTGATGCTTGCTTTGCCTACCACTTGGCGGTGGTGGTCGATGATGGTGCCCAGGGCATTACCGAAATCGTGCGGGGAGTTGATTTGCGCACCGTAACCGCTACCCAAATTCGCCTTCAGGAAGCCCTCGGAATTCCTTGCCCCGCTTATGCCCATGTGGCCCTGGTTGCTTCACCGGATGGCAGCCGCCTGGGCAAGCGCAGCGGAGCCATGGGCATTTTGGAACTACAAGCCAAAGGCCTAGCGATTCCCCAGATTCTGGGCTGGCTGGGACATTCCTTGGGTTGTTTGGACCGGCCCGAACCCTGCACCGCCAAGGATTTGCTCAGGGCCTTTTCCTGGGATCGGGTGCCCGATCAAGGCGTTGAATTCATTCGCCGTGAGGCGGAAAAAGCATTTGACGCTTGAGCCGCCTTCGCCTTTGGCGGTGAGGGCAAACCCACCACGTGGAAGCCGCCTAGCTGCTTTCCGGGAGATGAACTCTGCAGGAGACTGCGGCCGCTACTAGGCTGAGCGAGCATCATTTCGAAGGCCTTTTCCATCCCAAGGTTGATCGATGGGTCACTTCCCATGGAGCCGAATTGGCCGTGGTCGATTTGCACAGGATTGCCCGAACGGAAAGCCCAGCGATCATTCCATCCTGTCAGCCCCGTAAAGTCTGGGATCTGCAAGTCATGACTGCTTCCGGTCAGCCAGCCTTGGCTGAACAGCAGGTACCAATAGACCTGCTCAAGGTTGATGGTTTGACTCAAGGAGAACTGCTGCAGCCTGGGTCGTGGGCTCACCGAGGACCAACGGAGTCGTGGGCGTGCGTAGGGGGCCGTGAGCCAGTCCACCTGAAGGGGAGGCACGGGTGTGGGAAAGTTAATGGCTAGGGGTCCAGGCAGGCCCTCCCCGCCACCGTAGACCATCTCGGAATGGTCATTGTCAAAGGCGGCAAACCCATACCCATAGCTGTCTCCAACCTCTCCCCGCGCGGAGGGAAAGGCCACGTAAGAGGACAATTCGGAGCCATCTCCCAACCCGAAATACTGTCCTCCTAATGTGAAATACCGAACGATGCCTTGAAGGGTGGCATCACTTCCAACGGGGCCGTAGCTGATGGCCTGGGCGGGTCCCGGATCGAAGCCATCGGTGGCGAAATCGACATGGCGTACCGTATTGCCCGTGGTCTCTCGACCGCGCTCCAGAAAGAACCGCGTGGGTGCATGATTCGCGGAATTGGCAAAGGTCCAGCCGGTCAAATCGCCTTTGCCTTGCAACACTCGAGTTTGATAAGCACTGGTGCTGCCCTCGAAGGGCACGCTACCGCCGCTGGTAACGAGGTACCCCGATGCCGAGCCCTGACCCCGCAGGGCACCCTCCAAGCCGAAATAGGTGGGGCTCGGTCCAGGCTCTGGATTGCAAATGAAGGTGACGCCCAGGGAACCCGATTCCGACAAGGTCTGAAACAGGTAGTTCATTTGAAAGGATTGAAAGGTATCGATGGTGCAGATGTAGCCATAGGCCAAGCCGTAGCGACCCGCGGGATCGGTTATGGCGGCGCGGTAGGCGCCCCCTTGGCCATTCAGAGGTCTCCAGGGTGCATCGCCATCCTTGAAGGCCATAAAGGGGAGGTTGGCTGGGATCGAATTGGTAAAGGTGGAGATGGGCAGGAGACGGGCTGCGGGCACCGTCACGGCCAAAGGCAGCATCTTCTCTACGAATTTGCCGCGAGCATGGAGGATGAGGTTGCGCACACCTGCGGCAGCCGAGACGGGAACGTCGACGGAGATCAGGACGTCCACCGGTTCGGCTCCGAAAACAACCGGGGTTGGCGACACGGAACCTGTCAAATCTGTGCCCTGTGTCTCAAGAAAGAGCTCCGCAGTGCCGGCATAGCCGTTCAATGAGTGCACCTTGACCCGAAAGAGACCCGTTGTATCGGGCGCTACGGAGAGCACCACCGACTCTCCGTTTAGCTCTACTTCAGGTTCCGGCGGTGGGATGCTCGGGTCCTGTAGGGTGCAGCCAAGAGCCATCGCCAAGACTAAGCTGCCAAGGCCTTTTTGAAGCTTGCTCCGGACGATGGTCATGGCGCTGCTCCGGTGGGTCTTTTTTTCGACAGGATGGTTGCCCTTAAATTACCACCACCTTACCTAGCCATATCGCGCTTGCGTGCAGCCTGATTTGGCGTCGTCGGTTCTGTGAATTACAGGCCCTGTGACATCCGTTCAAAGGCTTTGTTCGTCGCGACTCCTTTTCCAGCACCAGTCGCTAAGAAGGGAATGGCCCTCGACCTGCCCTCAAGCTACGCTTTTCTTATTAACCTGCAGTCAAGCACGTCCATCGTCGCGGAGCGGCCTGGTCCACCTGGCTTAAACCCATGGAGCTGATATGACATCCCTGAAGTACGTCCTTGCTATGGCTGGTATTACCCTTGCGGCCCAGGCCAATCCCGATGTGCTGGCGCACCTTTCGGCCAAGGCCAAGAGCTACACCTATTACCCAAATCCAGCCGTCTCGCGGAGTGCGTTCTTGGCCACCACCCGGCTCTTTACCAAAGCCGGTAAGGACGAGAGCCTCCTGGGAAAGAGCTTTGGCACCGATTGGGGGCTTTCATTGGACGCCTTTGATGGTGGCGTGCTGCTGGTGGAGTTCGCCGGGGCACCCGGAGAGCCCAAGCGCCTGCTAGCCCTGGGCACCGCGAAGCCTTTGGATACTCTCAAGCGCCTGAAGGCGCGCAAAGACGGGGAAGGTTGGTCCTATCGATTGCCAGATGGTGAGGAACGATTCGGGGTGCTGCGCCAGGGTGTCTTGCTTCTTTCGGATCGTCGCGAGCTGCTAGAAGCGCCGGCGGCCGTGGAAGACTTGGCTGCCCTGCGGCCCTGGATGTCTGGGTTGGATATGGTGCTGGGCACCACCCGAAGCCAATTGGCTGAAGGTTTAACGCAAGCCAAACAGGGCATGGCGGCGCTCCAGTCCCTGCCGGATCAACCCCAGAAAGAGGGCGAGGAAAATCCCAAGGCCGACGCCGCCAACCTGGCCATGCTGAAGCCCGTTTTTCAGATGTTGGAACCCTTCGTTACCAACCTCCAGGCCTCTGCCGATACTGCGGCTCTGGGCGTAGGTTTCCGGCCTGAGGGCGTGCACATGAAGGCCCAGGTGTTCTTCAAGCCCGGCAGTCCCCTGGCGGCCGATGCCAGTTCGGTTTCTGCGGGTAGCCGGTTGCACGGGTTGACGGGCATGGATCACATCACAGCAGGTGGCTTTTCCGGTGCAGCCATGGCGCCGCTCGCGAGCTTCGGTACCGTGATGATCCGCAACATGGTCGGGAAAACTGCGGATCCAGACCTATTGAAGCGTTGGGAGGCCAGCCAGGAAATCACCTCGAAGGGGCTGCAAAATATTGCTTGGTCCCTGGCGATGCCGACCAAGCCAGGTGCTCCCTGGTTGACGGGCATTCATGCCGTCATGAAGGTGGCGGACGCTCGTGCCCACCTTGCAGCCATGGCCGAAGGTCAGGAACTCTCCATCCAACTCCTTAAGGCAATGCCCAAAGAGACCCGCTTTTCCCTGCCCACCACCGTCCAGCGCGATATCCTGCCAGGCGTTCCAAGCCTTGGTGTTTCCATGGACCTTTCGGGCCTCATGGCTGAAAAGGGAATGCCGCCCCAGGCCGGTTCGGCAATGACCATGATGCTGGGCGGCCCCAATTTTCAGATGTCCTACGGCCTGCTGGACAACACGACGCTCGCGATGACCGTGGGCGATGCCAATGTCTTAAAGGACGCCCTGGTTCGACTCAAATCGGGTCAGCTTCTCGAACAGCAGCCTGCCGTCAGGAAGGCCCTGGGCATGTTGCCCACAGGGGCGATCTACCAAATGCTCCTGAGCCCCGGTGGTTTTACCCAGGCAGCCAAGACCCTGATGGCGAACTTGGGGGGTGGGCAGAAGGTGGCCTTCCCGGTCTGCTCCGATAGCCA
>JAUYES010000344.1 GCA_030691225.1 Holophaga sp.
TGATGAACGCACGGTCTTTCCCCGACAAACGCCGGTACTCCGAACGCCTTACCTCATCAAGGGCTGCTCCGTGGCGGCCGTCACTTTTTCTGACCCCGGTCGGCATTTTTAGTGACCCCACCCCCCGGGTGTGCAAGATGACTCTTGCCAGAGCTTTCTGATCCTCCTTCCCATTCAATATTTTTCGGGGGTATCCAGGATACCACCCGGCTTCGGAAAACGCGTTGTAGGCCCATGGCGAGGCCTGGTTTCCCGTGCCCGCGTGCCGCGTGCGTGATTTTTTCTTCAAAGGGCTTCATTTCGATCATCCCATTCAAACCTCATTGGACGCCTTGGTCAACTCCTTGGAGCGCTTGTGGAAGGCGTTGACGCGGTAGCTTTTGCCCTCCAGTTCGAGCTTGACCGCGCGATGCAGCAGCCGATCCATGGCGGCTGAGGCCATCAGAGGGTTGGCGAACACCAACGGCCACTCGGAGAAATCGCGGTTGGAGGTGAGTATGGTGGAGCGCCGCTCGTAGCGCTCGCAGATGAGCTCGTATAGGTCGTTCTGCTGCTCATCGCGCAGCGCGGTCAGGCCGAAGTCGTCCAGGATCAACAGGTCCACCGAGCAGGCCGAACGCAGCCGTCGCTCATGGCTGCCGTCTCCGTCACCGGCGCCGATCCAGTGCAGGAGCGCGGCGGCGCGACGGAACATGACATCGCGCCCGCGCCGGGCGGCCTGGTGGCCGAGTGCCTGGGCGAGATGACTTTTGCCGACCCCGGAAGGACCGACCAGGAGCACGTTCTCGCATTCGCCGAGGAACCGGCAGCCGGCCAACTCGCGGATGGTCGGCTCATGCAGGCGCGGGTTGAAGCTGAAGTCGAAACTTTCCAGAGTCTTGCCCGGTTCGAGGGTGCTCTTGAGCAGCCGGCGGGTGAGCTGCTTGTGGTCGCGCCGGTCGACCTCATCGGCGAGCAGGATGTCCAGGAAGTTGGAGTAGCTCCACCGTTCGTCCATGGCCTGCTGGACGCGCGCGGAGAGGGTTTCGAGCATGCCGGAGAGCTTCAGTCGCACCAGTTTTGGTTTGAGCAGGTTCAGTTCGTCCATGGCTGGCCTCCCAGATCGAAGTAGCCCGCTTCGCGTTGGAAGCGGTAGGCGGTCATGGCCGGCGTCGCCGGGAGCGGCTGCCGCGGGGTCTGGTCGAGTTCCAGCTTGAGAATGGTTTTGACGCTGCGGTAGCTCATCGTGTCGAAACGCATGGCCCGCTCGCAGGCGGCCTGAAGCCGCTCGGGCGTGTAGCGGTCGGCCAGACCGAGCAGGGCCCGCAGCGGACGAAGGCCGTCGACGGCGCGGTCGGCCAGGATGGCGTCGGCTACCGCTCGAACGGCCGGACCAAGCTGGTCGGCCCATTGGCGCATGCCCGCCGCGCTGTGGCGCAGGTACTCGGCCGCCTGGGGGGGCTCGTGGGCGGGGTTGATCCTGCGATGCCACTTCTCAAAGAGCCGTTCGTGGCGGGCGACCTCCTTGTCCTCGAAGAACAGGCGCACGGTGCGGCTGGCAGCGGCCACCAGCACCCGCTCGCCGGCCAGGGCGCAGGGCGCCGAATAGTAGCCGCAGTCGAACTGGATGCGGTAGTCCGGACCGACTTTCGCATACTTCCATGCCACCGGGTCCCAGCGCTCGTGCGGCAGGCTCTGCAGCAACGGTTTTTCCTCGGCAAACAGCTCGTTGACCGTAGCCCCGACGCCGCGAATGATCCGCTCATCCGTCGCGGCGCTCCAGGAGGCCAGCTCCGTTTCCAGTTCGTCAAGGTATGCTGGTTCATGGCCCCGCTGGCGGGCGTGCTCGACGGCCAGCGGCAGAAAGTTGCGCTTGACGTACTTGATGTCGTTCTCCACCCCGCCCTTGTGCCGGGGATGGTAGGGCAAACAGGCCGAGATGGTGAATCCGTAGTGCTCGGCCAGCTGGCGGTAGGAGCGGTTGACCAGCGGCTCCTGGAAGCTCGCCTGGATCACAGCCGCCTTCAAATTGTCCGGCCGCACCGTGCGCGGCGTCCCGCCCCAGGCCTCGAAGGCCAGAATGTGGCAGCGGAAAAAGGTCGCCGCCCGCTGGTCGCTCACCAGGACGCGGAACGCCTTGCGCGACGCGCACAGCCGGGCCGAAAACACCCAGCACTTGCGCACCGCGCCCGTGCGCCGCTCGCGCGCCAGGCACAGGTAGCCGAAGTCGACTTCCATGACCTCCCCCGGAGCGTGCTCGCGCGGGATGACCAGCCGCGGCGGTTTCGCAAACCGTTCGCGCAGATACCGGCGCACCGTCGACTCCGAGCAGCCAATACCGCGCTCGCTCACCAGCTGATGGATGACGAGGAAGCTTTTCTCCTCCTTCAGCCAGCGCTCCAGCTCCTCGTCGAGCGCCTCCAGCGGGTGAGCCGCCCGCTTCCGGTCGGTGCGCCGGGCGCGGTAACTTTCGCCGATGAGCGCTTCGTCGGGAAGCGGTCTTCCGGCTTCCAGCCAGCCGTGTGCTTCGGCAAGCCGTTTCAGAGTACGGATAACCGTCTTGTGTCGTCCTGTCTGGCGGTGGATCAGCTTTACCGCTTCGCCGTCCCGCAGTCGTCGCAGAACCTCTCGTAGTTCGAACATATCGATCCTCCTCGGCATGGCGCCCTCCTGGTAGCCCATCGTAAC
>JAUYES010000352.1 GCA_030691225.1 Holophaga sp.
CGATGAACATTCACGAATATCAGGCGAAGGAGCTTTTGCGCCTTTTCCATGTGGCTACGCCCGATGGCCATGTGGCCCAGGACGCGGAAGAGGCACGCCAGATCGCCAAGGGCTTCGGTGGCAAGGCCGTGGTCAAGGCCCAGATCCACGCTGGTGGGCGCGGCAAGGGCGGTGGCGTCAAGTTTGCAAAAGACCCCGATGCCGCCGCGGATCTTTTCAAGCAGATGTTGGGCATGAATCTTGTCACCAAACAAACGGGCCCTGAAGGTCGCAAGGTTCAGACCGTTTTTCTTTCGGACCCCAAGGATATTGCCAAAGAACTGTATCTCAGCCTCCTGGTGGATCGTGGCTCCAGTCGTGTGACGGTGCTGGCTTCCACGGAAGGTGGCGTGGAAATCGAAGAAGTGGCCGAAGCCACGCCGGAAAAGATCTTCAAGGTGATCGTTGATCCCGCCCTAGGGCTCACGGGTTTTCAGGCTCGCCAGATTTGTTTCGATCTTGGCCTGAGCGGCGATGCCTTCAAGAAGGGTGTGGTTTTTCTCCTGAATCTCTATCGACTCTTCGTGGAGAAAGATTGCGCGATGGTGGAAATCAACCCCCTGATTCTCACGGAGCAGGGCGAAGTGATGGCACTGGATTGCAAGATGGCCTTCGATGACAACGCCTTATTCCGGCATCCCGATGTGCTGGCTCTGCGCGATCTCAACGAAGAGGCCTCCGAGGAAATCGAAGCCTCCAAGTTCAACCTCAACTTCATCAAACTGGATGGCAACATCGGCTGCATGGTTAATGGCGCAGGGTTGGCCATGGCCACCATGGACATCATTAAATATCACGGCGGCGAGCCTGCTAACTTCCTGGATGTGGGTGGTGGCGCGACCGAGGAAGCTGTGAAGAACGCCTTCCGCATCATCTTGCAGGACCCTTCGGTGAAGGCTGTCATGGTGAATATCTTTGGCGGCATCATGCGCTGCGATATCGTGGCCGCTGGAATCGTGAAGGCCGCCAAGGAGATTGGCATCAAGGTGCCCGTGGTGGTTCGCCTGGAAGGCACCAATGTCGAAGAAGGTAAACGAATCCTCGCTGATAGTGGGCTCAACCTGCAGGTGGCGGATGGAATCAAGGATGCGGCGGAACGAGCCGTGGCGTCGGTGCGCTAAACGAAATGCACCACGGAGGCACGGAGAACACGGAGAACAAAAAAAAAGCAAAAAAATGCTTTTCTCTTTTCTCCCACTTTTTCCCTCCGTGTTCTCCGTGTCTCCGTGGTGAATCTTTTTTCTTTGGAGAATGAACATGTCCGTATTGGTTGGAAATGACACAAGGCTTATCGTGCAGGGCATCACGGGTCGCGAAGGCCTGTACCACGCCAAGGGTTGCCGGGACTACGGCACCAAGGTGGTGGGTGGTGTAACACCTGGAAAGGGGGGCACTGAGATTGAGGGTTTCCCGGTCTTTAACACGGTGAAGGATGCGCGAGCCGCGACGGGTGCCAACGCCACCATGATCTTCGTTCCGCCCGTGGCGGCGGCCGACGCCATTCTAGAGGCCCTGGACGCAGGCATCGAACTCATCGTCTGCATCACGGAAGGCATTCCGGTGCTCGATATGGTCAAGGTAAAGCGCGTGCTGCCGGATTATCCAAAGTCCTGCCTGATCGGCCCCAATTGCCCGGGCGTTATCACACCCGGCAAGGCCAAGATCGGCATCATGCCCGGTCGTATTCATCTGCCGGGCCATGTCGGTGTCGTATCGCGCTCGGGCACTCTGACCTACGAAGCGGTGGGCCAACTCACGGCCCTTGGCATTGGTCAAAGCACCTGCATCGGGATTGGGGGCGACCCTGTGAACGGCACCAGCCATATCGATGCCCTGAGGTTCTTCCAGGATGATCCCGACACTTCGGCCATCGTCATGATCGGCGAGATTGGAGGCAGTGCCGAAGAAGAAGCTGCCGCCTTCGTGAAGGCCTACGTCACCAAACCGGTGGTGAGCTTCATCGCTGGGCAGTCGGCCCCTCCCGGGCGCCGCATGGGGCATGCGGGTGCCATCATCAGTGGTGGCAAAGGGGCTGCTTCCGATAAGATGGCGGCCCTCCAGGCCGCGGGCATCACCGTGGTCGAGAGCCCAGCCGATATGGGCAAGGCGCTGGCTGAGCGCATGCGAAAATAATTCCGCGGAGTCTCGCGGAGGCGATTGGAATCATGGAACCACTGGTAAAAGCCCACCTTGACCACCGGCGCGCCTGGCTGGATTTCGATTATTGCTATCCCGTCATCAGCCGCCGGAGCAAGGGCTTGAGCCTGGGCGTAGACCTGAACCCAGATAAAGTTTGCAATTTTGACTGCGTTTACTGTGAGGTTGATCGGACCAACCCAGGCAAACGCAGCGACGTGGACCTCGATCAGCTCGAACGTGAAATGGCCGCCCTGATCGATTTGGCCCAGTCGGGTGAGATCTATTCGATCGCGCCCTTCAGTTCTGCCCGCCCTGAACAGCAGCGACTCAATGACATCGCCTTCAGCGGCAATGGAGAACCCACCACTGCCAAAGGCTTTTCAAACGTGATTGAACGCATTGCCCGGCTCAAGGTCGATCGTGGCCTTAGGGACGTCAAGCTGGTGCTCATCACGGATTCCAGCCGCCTTCAGGCCCCGGACGTGGTGCAAGGGCTCGACACTCTGATGGCCCATCAGGGCGAGATATGGGCCAAGCTCGATGCTGGCACCGAAGCCTATTACCGGGAAATCAATCGCAGCAAAGTGCCCTTCACACGCATCCTTGAAAATCTTCTGCGGACGGCCCGCCGTTGGCCCATTACCATTCAGACTCTTTTTCTGGAATGGAAGGGGCAGGGGCCTTCCGTTGGTGAAGTTCAGGCCTACACCTCGTTGCTTCAAGCCTTGCAAGAGGACGGTGCCAAGTTTCAGGGCCTTCAGCTTTACACCGTGGCTCGTCCAACCCCAGAAGCAGCGGCTCGGCCACTAAACGGGTTGGCTTTGAATCAACTTGCCGATCAGGTTCGTGCGGCTCTGCCAGGGCTTCCCGTTGAAGTCTTTTACGGTCCCGATGGCGGAGTGCATGCTTAGGGGCCGTTCCAAAATAACCTGTGCAGTTCAGGTTATTTTGATACGGCCCCTTATGCCGGATCTCCATTATGTTGATCGAGTTGATTTTGGACGACGGCGGAGGACCATCCTAGCTATTGGGATGTTGTGTCTTTTAGGCTGCAACGCTAAGAAACCACCAGCTCCTCAAAGTCCACCGACCACACAAGTGACGCTAGTCGCGGTCGGGGATCTCCTAATGCACCAGGATGTAAAACGGGCAGCACGCGAGCGATTGGATGGGTTTCAAGGACTCTGGAACGATGTTCAGCCGCTTTTTGACGAGGCCGATGTAGTGTTCGGCAATCTAGAAACCGCTATCGCGCCGACCACGGGTCAACCGGGACGCCCCTTCGTCTTTAATGCGCCGGGAGACTTGCCCTTTAGTCTTAAGGCCAGCGGCTTCACGGTGCTTTCCACAGCCAATAACCACGCCTTCGATCAGGGCTCCAAGGGGGTTTTGGAAACGCTGCAACGTCTGAATGCCCTTGGCCTGACGGCGGTAGGCAGCGGACCTAACCGAGCCCAGGCCGAAGCCTCGCGGATTGTGGAATGCAAAGGCCTGCGGATCGCATTCCTGGCCTACACCGATCTTCTCAATTCAAATTTAAATCGAGATCCGAACGGGCCCTGGATTGCTTGCCTGGATTTGGATTCAGCCTTGGCGACCGTTCGGTCGGTGCGGGCTCAGGCTGATTTTGTAGTGGTGAGCCTGCATTGGGGCAACGAATACGAACATGAACCCAGGCCCCGCCAGCGGGAAGTAGCCACGCGACTGATTGGAGCGGGAGTCGATCTATTGCTTGGCCATCATCCTCATGTTCTGCAGCCCCTGGAATGGCTTGAGTCCGAGGGCAGGCGCGGTGCAGTGATTTTTTCGCTGGGCAATTTCATTAGCAACCAGGATCGAATCTACGACCCGAGCAGAATGCCCATTTCCGCCGGAGATAACCGAGACGGTGCGGCCTTAGTGGCAACGCTTCGTAAAGGTCCCGAAGGAACAGCCCTGGAGACCGTGCGTATCGAGCCCCTTTGGACCGAGAATAACTGGGGCCCATTCGTATCTGGGAAGGCGCTGAAGCGCGAAATTCGAGTGGTGCGGGCCCACGCCGGGGAAGGTGTTCTCGCCTTGCGTCGCAGCCGGATTGAGCAAGTCGTTTCGCCAACGATCCTAAAAACCCAGTTCTGAAAAATAAAAATACGCCCGGATGGGCGTATTTTTGGCGGCCTACTTGTTGCCTTCTGGCTTCCTAGCTTCCTGTACTTTCCGCCGGGCAGCTTCGCTTTCCTTATCGCTGGGCTTGCCCCATACCAAGCGATTGGGTTTGGCTTTGAGCACCTCAACCAGTTCCTCGGTGCTTTGCAGGTTGCGGTGGAGCGCCTTAAGGGTGGCCTCGAACTCAGGACCGTTGGTTTTGAGCAAGGCCCTGGCTTCGGTGCTCAGGGATGCAAATTCCTTCAGGGCAACCGAGAGATTGGCCAGGATCTCATCGATGTCGCCGCCCCGCCGTTCCAGCAAGCCGTGGATGATGGTGAGTGATTTTTCGAGGCTCGCCAAATTTCGACGCAGGGCCTCATCGGCGCCCTGGACGGTTGTCTGGCTGGTGGCGATGAGCGCTCTGGCTTCGAGCAACGTGGCGTCGAGGCTCTTCAGGGCATGCTTGAGATCGGGGTGGTCCAAGATCGAGGCGAGGCCTTTTTCCTTGAAGGACCCGCGCAGATCCGTGAGGGCGCCGTTGAGGTTGGATACAAAATCCTGCATCTGATCGATGAGGGTGGCCAGGGAGCCCGCCTTATCGCCTTCCAGCAATGCGCCGGGTTCGAGAACTTGGGTGCGAGCCGGAACTTCGGGAAGTTGGAGATCCATGTACGAACCGCCCAATAACTTGGTTACCACCACGCCTCGAGTGCCCTTCCACAACAGGATGTCGGGGCTGATGCCGAGACTCGCGATGAAGTGGTATTGGACGCCTTCGCGCTTGGTTTCGATGGCCTTGACCTGGCCAATTCGTAGACCCTGCAAATGGACTTCCGTGCCGACCAAAAGGTCCGACACGTTCTCCAGCCGCACCTTCAGCGTCGATTCTTTTTTGAAGAGGGCGCGCAGGCTTCGCTGAAAGAGGATGCCCCCAAAGATCAAGGCCGCAGCCACGACCAGAAGCCCTACCTTGGCGTCATCTCGTGCGAATTTCACGACGTTCCTCCCGGTACGATCCGCCCATTCTCGATGCAGAATTCGATGGCTGCGACTTCGCCACCATCGGCGTCGCCAATGATCAGAAAAGCCGTATTTGGATTTTCAGCAGCTTGGCGAAGCAGACGGCTCACGTGGTGCCGTTCCTGGGCATCGAGGCCCGCTGGCGGCTGATCCACGAGCCAGAGATTTACTTCGGTGGCGGCTGCCCGAACCAGGGCACCCATCCACCGTTCCTTCGGATCCAGGGCGTGGGGGCGATCTTGGGCTCGGCCCGCAAGCCCTGTGGCCTCCAACCATTCAAGGGCGAGTTCTTCGGCCCGAAAGCGGGAATGGCCTCGCAGAAAACGCAGGGGCAGGGCCACATTGGCGCAAAGACTCAGGTTGGCTTGCAGTCCACCATTTCGAGGCACCCAGCCGATGCCGCCTTTTTTCAAGAAGGGGTGGGCAAAGGCGTGGGGGGTGAGGGGCACTCCATCCAAGAACACCGAACCCTGTTGCGGCTCTGCTAGGCCCGCGCAAAGTCGCAGCAGGGCCGAGGCACCTGCGCCGGAGGCGGCTTGGACGCGCGCGCGGCCGCCCGCAGGCAAGCTCCAATCCAGATTTCGGAAAACGCTTCGGCCTTCGGCGTTTTCGAGGTTGACGCCCTCGAGCCTCAGCAGTTCAGCCATAGACGAGAACCGAAAGGAAGGCGCCGACCAGGAACACCGCCACCAAGCTCGATACTGCTGCCGCCGTCACGGCCTGAGGAATTTCGGTGCTACTGGACTGCACGCGCAGCCCGCTCGAGAGGCAGATAAGGGGAATCAACCCGCCGAAAATAGTGGCCTTTGCAAAGGTGATGATGATTTCGTGCCATTGAATGGCGTTGCCCAAGGCGTGAAAAAAGAAGCTCGGCGATAGGGGCAGGCGGGACCACGCCAGGAGGAACCCCCCCAGCAGGGCCGCGGCATCAAAAATGATGATCAGGGAAAAAACCGAAATAACGCCGCCCAGGATGCGCGGCAAAAGCAGGTATTGAATGGGATTCACGCCCATGGCGCAAAGGGCATCGACATCGCCACTCAGCTTGATGGAGGCCATTTCCGCCGCGATGGCGGTGCCGCTGCGACCGATGACAATGACGCTCACCAGGAGCGGCCCCAACTCGCGAATGACCAGTTGAGCGAGCAACTGGCTGAGGTAGGTTTCCGCCCCAAAGGCCGACATCTGGGCAAAGACCTGAATGAGCGTGATACCGCCCAGCAACAGGGCGGTCAGCAGGGCCAAGGGCAGGGCATCCAAGGCTGTGAAGCGCACTTGCAGTTTGGTTTGGTCATACATTAAACCCAATTGATTCGCCCGCAGGCTGAACAATTGGCGAAAACAAAGGACACTCAACCAAGCAATGCTGCCGAGGCGAGCCAGCCAATTCCATAGCCCTCCACCCAAGGGCGAAGTCAGGCGCTCAAGTCCAAAGTGGGCCTTGGTTAGCATGGGTTCACGGTAGCCTAGAGGCATGGCCCTTCACAGCTGGAAATTCACCGTTGAACCCTCCGATGCGCTTCTGCGCCTCGATCAAATCGTCTCCTTGCGCACCGGCCTGAGCCGTCGGGCGGCTCGCGAGGCCCTCAAACTGGGGGGCGTCCAAGTCGACCAGAAACGCACTCGGGTCGCCAGTCGCCAAGTGGCTGCCGGGGCCGAAATCCGCGTGGCCACCGACGATTCCCTGGGGCAACCCCCCGAGGTGGAAGTGCAGGTGGTTTTCGAGGATCCCTGGCTGCTGGTGGTCAATAAGCCCGCGGGAATGCCCACCCAGGGCACCCAGGCCTCGGACCGTCACGATCTTTTGGCATTGCTGGTTCGCCAGCGCCCCGGGCAGAAATTGATCCTCTGCCATCGGCTGGACCAGGGCACCAGTGGCGTGCTGGTGCTGGCCAAGGACAAGGCCGCCGATCTAGGGCGAACCTTTCAGGAGCGCAGCCTGCAAAAGGTTTATTTGGCGCGGGTTTCAAAACCGGTGGCTACCTGCGAGGTGGATCAGGCCATCGGACGTCTCCGGCTCGCTAGCCCAGCGCGTTTTGGCTGCGAAGGCGACTTGATGGAACCGAAGGATTCTCAAACC
>JAUYES010000047.1 GCA_030691225.1 Holophaga sp.
ATGAGTATGTGCCATGACAAATGAGGTCTGCACCTTCGCGGCGCCCCTGGCCAAACGGACAGCACGGGCAGCTGTCATGAGCCTCGTCACCCTTTCGTTGTTGATGGGCCTCGGCTGCGGTGGGAGTGGATCAAATGCCACGAATGCCCCGATAACGCCTTCTGCCAATGTATTCAGGGAGGATTTCAACGGAACCACCCTTGATTCCAGCGTGTGGCAAGTTGCCGGCTGGGCAGAGCACGGCGGACAAACCAGCCCGGAACGCTGCTATGCCAAAGACGGTTTCCTGACCATGGAATTCAAGAACGACTCCGCGTATTACGCCGCGCACCAGCTGTATCTGAGTTCCGCCCTGCAGACCCGGGCGACCTTTCTCTACGGACGCTGGGAGGCGCGCCTCAAACCCTCGAGCGTGTCCGGGGTGCTCAATTCCTTCTACACCATCGATTGGGGAAACGGGAATGGCACCAAGCAAGAGATTGATATCGAGTTCCTAACCAAATCCTTTGGCAGCGGGGCTGGAGAAGTGCACTACGCCGTCCACGCCGAGGGAAAAACGAGCTTCAATACAAATCCCGATGTACCCCTCCCCTTCGACCCATCAGCCGATTTCCACATCTATGGCATCGAGATCACACCCACGGAAATCAAGTGGACTGTGGACGGTACTCTCATGAAGACCTACACCTACTCCCCATCGGGGGTCACGATCACCGCGCCCTACCAACTCAAGCTCAACGCATGGTCCCAAACGAACTGGATCGGAGGTCCGCCCGTTGCCAATACCGTTTGCACGTACCTGATCGACTGGATCCAGTTCACGCCGCGGGCGCAGTAATGTGGCCTTGCCCGCAGGGCGGGGGGGGCCTGGACACCTTGGGGTAGGAGAAGGATGCCTGCAAATCCATCCTGTCTATCCTGGTCATCCTGTTTCTACTTTTTGTATGCAACTTTGTATTAACGGATCCGCATCACCTCGCCCCACCCGAATCGGCCGGTGGGGACTGAGGTGAGACAGGCGTTAAGGGTGGAACTGCCGGACCCAGCTACTTTGTCGGCACGCGCTTCAGGGCCTCGAGGACCCGTTCGGGCGTGAAGGGCACGTGAGTCACCCGCGCGCCGGTGGCATCGAAGACGGCGTTGGCCAGGGCCGCGGCCACTGGCACCACGGGGGGCTCGCCGATGCCCTGGGTGATCGTGGTGGAGTTCTCCGGGAAGACAACCTGGATGCGGGGAATGGCGGAGAACCGGGGCAGGATGTAAGTGTCGAAGTTCTTGTCGAGGATCTGGCCGCCCTTGAAGCGGATCTCCTCGCTAAGGGCCTGGCCGATACACATGGTGATGGCGCCCTCCACCTGCTGGCGGGCCCCATCGGGGTTCACCACGAGGCCCACATCCACGGCCTCGAGGAAGCGCTCCACCTGGACCTTTCCGGTGGTCTTGTCCACGGCGACCTGGGCGATGGCCACCACGAAGCCCTGGCGCCAGGCGCCACAAGCCAGTCCGATGCCTCGGCCCGTAGGCCCCGGTGCGGGCTCCCAACCGAAGGTCTCCACCGCCAAGTCCAGGAGCCGCAAGACGCGGGCATCATTGGCAAGGCGACGGCGCAGGGTCACAGGATCTATGCCGGACTTGGCAGCCAAGGCGTCCAGCTGGCTTTCCCGGGCGAAAGCATTGGTATGGGCGTTGGGGGCACGCCAGGCGCCGGTCTTGAGGGGATGAAGGCCGGGCACAGCCGGAGCCTGGTACCGGGTCGCCTGCATCTCGTAGGGGAACTCGGCTTCTCCCTGGGAGACACCAGCCACGGTACTGTCCCAGAACGTAATGGCACCACGCCCGGCGTCCAGGCCCGAGCGGATCTTCACCACGGCGGCCGGTCGGTATCCGTCCAGGAAGAGATCCTCCTCCCGGTTCCAAGCCACCTGGATGGGCACGCCGGGGACCAGACGAGCGATGCGGGCCGCCTCGATGGCCCCGGGGGCCACAAGCTTGCCGCCGAAACCGCCCCCCACGAACTGGGAAATGATGCGGACCTTGTCCTGGGCCAGCTTGAGAGCCTCGGCCACGGCATCGCGGAAAATGAAGGGGGCCTGGGTGGAGGCCCAGACGGTCATGCGACCCTCCTCCCATTTGGCCACGGAGGTTTGGGGTTCAAGGGTGGCGTGACTCTCGTAGGCGTTGCGGTATTCCCCTTCCACCACGGTGGCGGCCCGCTTTTCACCAACGGCAATGTCGCCGCGGGAGATCATCACACGCTGCCCAGGCGCCGCCTTGTCCACGAGGTACTGGTAGATGCGCATGTCGTCGACGTCGGGTTCGGTCCCCTCGAAGGTGCCCTTCACGAGGGCAAGGGCCTTGCGGGCGGTGTCAGGCTGAGCATGGAGCACGGCCAGGAGCGTGCCGTCCCGCACGATCCGGACGCCGGGGATCCGTTCGGCGGCCGCCGTGTCGGCGGTGGTCAGGGTCAAGCCGTGGGCTGGGGGCCGCAGGATGCAGGCGTGAAGCGTGCCGGGAAGGCGCAGGTCGCCGGCGTATTTGGCGGCGCCGGTGATCTTGGCCAAGGCGTCCTTGCGGGGGAAGCGGCGCCCGATCACGGTGCATTCAGAGAGAGGCTTGGGCTTGACCTTGCCCAGGTGGCGCTCCATCTTCCGGCCCTTCACCAGCTCGCCGAAGGTGGTGCGACGCTTGGGAGCCGCCTTCACCCAAATGGCGCCATCCTTCAGGGCCAAGTCCGAAACCGGAGCACCCAGAGCCTTGGACGCCATGCCCAGGAGCACCATCCGCGCCTCTGCGGCGGCGCCTCGAATTACAGGAGCCGTTTGCCACATGGTGAGGGAACCACCCGTGGGCAGATCCCAGGGACAGAGATCCGTGTCACCCAGGAGCACATCCACCTGAGCCGGATCCAGCTCCAGCTCCTCGGCGACAAGCATGGCCAGCACCGTCATAGCGCCCTGCCCCAGTTCAGCCTTCCCCACGAAGCAGCCCACGCGGCCGTCAGCCGAGATCTTCAAGTAGGCGTTGAAATCATCGGAATATGCGCCGGGCCGGGTCGGCTCCACGGGCGCGGAGCTGGCGGAAGTCTTAAAGAAGAGGGTGAGCGCGCCCATGGCGGTGCCCTGGAGGAAGGATCGCCGTTTCATCGCACACCTCCCTTGACCTTGCCGACCGATTCGACCGCGTCCAGGATCCTCACGTGGGCTCCGCATCGGCAGATGTTCCCCTCCATGGCCTCGACGATCTCGGCCCTGGTGGCTCTGGGCTTCTTTTTCAGGAAGGCCCAGGCGGCGAGGATCATCCCGGAGGTGCAGAAGCCGCACTGGAAGGCGTGATGGTCCTGGAAGGCCTTCTGAATGGGGTCTAGCTTCCCGTCCAGGGCCAGACCCTCGATGGTGAGCACCGCCTTCCCAGCCACCTCGCCCAGCTTCGTGGCACAGGAGGGCACGGCCTCGAAGTCCACGAGTACCGTGCAAGCCCCGCAGAGCCCGGCCTCGCAGCCCACCTTGGTGCCCGTGAGGCCCAGTTCGTCGCGCAGGACCCATACCAGCATTCGGTCACGGGGGCTCGTGACGGTGACGGGCTTGCCGTTGAGAACGAACGAGACAGTGGCGTCCATTGGGGAACCTCCGGGGCGGTAGGAAGGTCCCATGATAGCCCCGGAACCGAAGGCAAGAGCAGAGGATAGGTTTGGCCGTGGCCGCCAGCATCGATGCGGCAGAAAAGCCTGCGCCCCTCCATATTTGATTCTTCACCGATCTCCGTGGCCCGTCGGTGGGGGACTCCTCTTTCCCGGTTTTGACTCGGTCGGAAAAACCGATCTACCGCGACGCCAAACCCAACCCTTGTTTTTTACTTTTCCCCTTTCCCCACAGTGCTCGGTTTCCGTCCCGAAGAAGGCGTGTAGAATCCTCACAAACCCTCCGGAGAATCAGATGTTCTTCATCATTCCCTTGGCCCTTGGGATGCTGATTGCAGGGCTGCATTCCTTCCTGCGGCGCAACACTCTAGATAAAGCGGGTGTACTGGATCTTTTCCTGCGCTATCTCCTGGTTTTTGGATGGTTTTTGTCAGGTTTGGTTGGTTTCATGGGCCATGCGTTCGCACCTGAAAAGGTAGCCGCGGGAATCGGATGGCCCACTCACGTGGCCTTCCAGTTCGAACTGGCCGCCTTCGAATTGGGCATCGCCCTAACCGCATTGATTGGTCTCTGGGTACGTCATCGCCTTTTTTGGCTGGGAATGGCCCTGGCCCCGAGTGTCTTCTTTGTGCTGGCTGCGATACAGCACCTCCGGGAATTGATGATCCGAGGGAATGTCTCGTCATACAACGTGTTAGCCGTCCTGCCGGATCTCCTCCTGCCAGGGCTTTTCCTGGCCTTACTCTTCTGGCTGATGCGTCTTGAGCGAAAAGTTGGCGATCGGCGCTGAAGGCGTAATTTTTTCTTTGAGACAACCTCCATGGCCAATCCCAAGCTGGCGCTGATCCCTCCGGAGAAATCGCGATGATTTTTTTTCGACTCGCCATCGGTGCCAGTCTGGCCATTTTCCTTGCCTGCAGTTCTGGCACCACACCTCTGTCTTCGCCTCCGGTCACCACCGGGATGCTCAAACCCGATGTCCTGTATCTGAATCTGCTCAACCGGACCACCATGGCTGGCAGTGCCGATTCAACGGGGTATGCCGACGATGACGTGTATCTCATCGTGACCGGACGCCCCGGGGACAAACTGCCGATTCAGCACCTGAACTGGGTAACCGGGAAGTTCGAACCCATGGACCACGTTAAGGATAATTCTGTCTCGCTGGACTACGTGCCCTTCGACAGGAATCTGAAATACGCGCCCTACTGGACCACCCTGTCCGCCCTCAAGACTTCCAGCCTCTACGATGCGGACAAGGGGCTTCTCATCCCCACACCCGTTTACAGCGGACGGATGCATATCAGCTTTGGCAGGCCTGTCTATTTGCAGGTCGCCGTGGATAACCAAACCGCAGCCGAACCCTCTGAAGCCGATCCTTTGGATCCCAGCTACAACACGATCTGGGACAAGTTCGAGTTCACGGCTAACACGGATCACGTGCTGTATAGCAACACCACCTGCGTGGACTTTGTAGGCATTCCCCTCGCCTACAAGGTCTACAGGGTCCAAAAGGACGGTACAACCGCACCCGCAGGGGGACCCGCGGGATTCGACTTAAGCTCTGCCGAGGCTGCAGCCGACCCAATGGCCTACCTAACCAAGCCCTTCCTGGCTGACACCCAGCTCAAGGTGTTGTTGCAGGGCGCGCGGCTCCTGGCGCCCAAGGTGGAGACGGACCTGATCGCCCCCTTCGGCAAGGGAACCTACATGGATTCCTACATCCATTACTGCTGGGGGCAGTACCACACAAAACAGACGGAAATCCCTCTGTTCGGATACGTGGACATCCCCAAGGCCGAGAATGGCTCCGTTACCACCAACGACGAGGGCAAGGGGGTGCGTTGGGAGGCCACGGGCAAAATGATGGACGGCAACACGGCCGGGACCCAGGGGAGCCTGACCTTCAAGGTGACCAAACTGACCAAGGGAACTAAATCCTTCACGCCCCCAACCGAGAGCTTCACCATTGGCCTTCCCAGCAGCTGGGACACCCTTCGCCAAGGGGGGGCCTTTCAGATTAGCACCACCCTGCACACCAAAACCTACACCCAGGCCATCGACGGGGACATCAAGAACCAGGTTTCTACCGCCCTTAACCGCTGCGTCATGCACGGAGATTACCAAGACTGGTTCGACCCCAAGGACACCAGCAAGGGCAAGGCATGGTGGGCGAACACCAGTATGTTTTTCCAGCAGAACAACGTGCCAGACGCCAGTTTTCGAACTAATCACTACGCCCGCTTATTGCACAACGTCAGCCTAGACAAGAAGTGCTATGCCCTCGC
>JAUYES010000368.1 GCA_030691225.1 Holophaga sp.
GCCACACACTCCGCACCCGCACATTGCCTTTCCCGGACAACGGACACCATGAACAGACGGGCGCCGGAAGGTGGGGCGATCAGGACGATCTCATCGTTGGACCCTACACCACCGTGATGCGCAAAATCATGGGCCGCGACAAGATTCAGCGAATCATGGTCAGCGCCCAGGAAGGCAAGGCAGAACTGGCGGAGGCCGAGGTTACAGCCCTCTTGCGGCAGCGCATGAAGACGGCTCCGAAGGATGACAACCCATTCCAGATCCGCAAGCAAGACGACATCGTGAAGATGCAAACCGACCAGGCCGGCATCCTCACCGCCTTGCTGGCCGTAGCTGCCAGCATTTCCCTGGTCGTGGGCGGCATCGGCATCTCCAACATCATGCTCGTCAGCGTGACGGAGCGCACCCGTGAAATCGGTGTGCGGCGCGCCCTGGGTGCCACGCGTCGAAGCATTCTCTGGCAATTCCTCACCGAAGCCATCGTGCTGTCCTTCTTCGGTGGGCTACTCGGCGTGGCCTTCGCCGCGACGGCCGTGGCCATTTTGCAAAAATTCCAGATACCAGCTGTGACCGAAAGCTGGGCCGTCAGCCTGGGTCTCGGATTCAGCGGCGTCGTGGGTGTGGTGGCAGGTTTCCTCCCAGCCTTAAAAGCCGCCAAGCTCGATATCATCGACGCGCTGCGGTACGAATAACCTCACCGCTGTAGCATAAAAAATGAGCCCCGGTGCGCCGGGGCTCATTTTAAGAGGAAATAACGGTGAGCCCTAAAACCCACGATCCCTATGAAGCTTTGCGTTATGGCGAGTACCGCTGGTTTCTGGCGGGGGTCATGGCCATGTTCATGGGCTTTCAGATCCAAAGCCTGGTCATGGGCTGGCAGGTGTACGAGATCACCCGTGACCCCCTTGCGCTCGGCCTCATTGGGTTAGCCGAGGCCATTCCCTTTTTGGGGCTAACGCTTTTCGGCGGCTATGCGGCCGACCGACGGGATCGCCGCAACCTTTCCTTGATCTCCATGGTCGTGCTATTCCTCGGGGCCCTGGTCTTGGTGGCACTGACCTTTCGTGAAAATTTACGCATGGCGTGGCCCTTCTACGCCATCCAGGCCATGGCAGGAGTAGGGCGGGCTTTCTATCGTCCAGCTTCTCAGGCCTTGGGAACGGAACTGGTACCGCGAGAGGCTTACCAGAACGCCTCAACGTGGCGGAGCACCGTTTTTCATTTGGCCATGGTCATCGGCCCCGCCGCGGGCGGTCTGCTCTATGGCTTCGGCAGCGCGCGCCTAGCCTATTCGGTGGAGGCCTGCCTGATGGCCTTCAGCCTCTTCTCCCTGAGCAGAATCCGCCCACGCCCCCGGCAGGCCAGCGGATCAGCCTCCGTTCTAACAAGCCTCGCCGAAGGCGTGCGCTTCGTTTTCGCAAAGAAGCTGATCCTTTCCGCGCTTTCCTTGGATCTTTTTGCTGTGCTTTTCGGTGGTGCCATCGCGATGTTGCCGGCCTTTGCTTCGGAAATCTTAAAGGTGGGGCCCCAGGGGCTCGGCATCCTGCGTGCCGCACCCGCCGTAGGTTCTGTGGCCATGTCCTTTGTCTTGGCCCATCGCCCGCCCCTGCAACACGCCGGACGAACCTTGCTCTGGTGTGTCGCGGCCTTTGGGGTTTGTTGGATTGCCTTCGCCTACTCCAAGACCTTCGTTCTATCGCTGGTGCTCCTGGCAGCCAGTGGTGCCTTCGATAATGTGAGCGTGGTATTGCGCGGCACGCTGGTGCAAACTTGCACCCCTCCCGAAATGATGGGCCGCGTACAGGCGGTGAACAGCTTCTTCATCGGCAGCAGCAATGAACTCGGCAGTTTCGAATCGGGCCTTGCCGCCAAGTATCTGGGGCTAGTTCCAAGCGTGGTACTGGGCGGGATCATGACCCTGGCTACCGTTGGATTCACCGCATGGAAAGTCCCAGAGCTGCGGAGATTGAAGCAGATTCAGGATTAATTGCCGGATGGTAATAGTCCTGGGTGCCAGAAACTCAAGTCATTTAGGAATTTCGACGAAAACAGTGCAACCCATGAGGTGAACTATGACGTCAAATTCTGTTTTTTATCGTGCACCCCTTTTTTGCTGCTTGGTGGTCGGTGCCCTCCCTATGGCGGCACAGGCCACAAATGACCAACGGGACATGGATGAACTTCTGGCCCTTTTGAATACGCCCATCACCACGGCCTCCCGGTTCGCGCAAAAATCCGGGGATGCTCCAGCAACGGTGACCGTGATCACCGCCGACCAGATACGGCGAAGAGGCTACCGCTCACTCCTCCAAGTGCTTCAGGATCTTCCGGACTTCAAGGTGGAATACCGGGCGGATTCAGAGTGGTTCATGGATGTTGCGGTCCGGGGGGTCCCAGGCCATGACAAATTCGTCATCCTTCTCAATGGAATGAAAATCTCCGCGCCCACCAATGAGCAAGTCCCCATTCTGGAAAACTACCCAGTCCACTTCGCCAAACAAATCGAGGTGGTCTATGGCCCTGCCTCCGCGCTGTACGGCGCGGATGCGGTTTCGGGCGTCATCAACATAATCACCCGAGACCCAGAAAAGGGCGGAGAAGCCACCCTCGCCCTTGACAAGGATCGCAGCCGTCTTGGCAATTTCCTCTGGGGGCAAAACTTTGCGGGCGATGTGCAAGTAACCGTTGGAGGCCAGTGGTACCAGGACCCGCAACCGGAACTCGATAAAACCTGGGATGACTTCAAGGGGTTCGCTCCCCAGCGTACCAATTCCTTTGCCAGCGTCTTCGGTCCAATGACCGGCAGCAACTATGATCCAGAACCGAACTACCCCATTCGAACCCAGGCATTCTTTGCGTCCTTGAAGACCGAACAGTTCCGGTTTTCCTTCTTCCGGAACACAGCCAAAACCTCATCTGCTGGCCTCTACGATCCAAATAGTGCCATCTACAACGAGGACACCTTTATCGGTCATGCGATCACAGTCGCCTCGACCACTTACTCGGTTCAAACCGGCTCCATCAGTCTCCAGAGTAGCCTCACCGCAAGTCGCTATGACCTCAACCCCAATAGCAACTATCGAAACGCCTTTACCGGAATGGCAAAGGGCTATAAATACGCAGAAAGCGCTTCCTACAAGGCGGAACAGCAAGCCATCTGGACCCCAAGCACCACGGCCACTGTAACGGCAGGTATCAGCTATGAAATGTTCCAGGCCATTCCCTGGAGCACAGATCTGGCGAGCCCCATGGACACCAGCCAGGCAATCAAGGGCAAGATTCTTGGAACGCCCTTCGATGCGGATTTCTTCCCCCTGAAGTACCAGAACACCGGAATTTACCTTCAGGCCCAAATGAGCCTGACCACCGACTTAGTGGCCACTCTTGGAGCCCGATACGACGATAACTCCCGATATGGGTCCACCGTGAATCCGCGATTGGGTCTTGTCTGGCATATCAACCGTTCCAATACCCTGAAGGCCATGTACGGATCCGCATTTTTGGCCCCTTCACCCTTCGCCGCCTATGCCCACTTCGGGTCCTTTTACAGCACCAATGGCGGGACCACCTGGCAATCCTCCTTTTGGCGCCTTCCCAATCCAGGCCTGGAGCCCATCAAGGAGAAGAGCTACGAGCTGAGCTATCGGTCTTACTTGACCGGTACCTTGAGCTTGTCGCTGACCGCGTTCAGGAGCGAGTTGACCAACCTCTTCGCCCTGGCGCCAGACTCCGCCACCACCCATCTCTATAACGGATCCTACAAAGGCTGGCCGGTCGACTTTATCGAAGTCCGCACCAACCTTGGGAAACAGCGCAACACCGGCGGCACAGCCCAGCTAGATTACTTAAAATCCTTCGGAGAAAAGAAACGAATCAGCGCATATCTTTCCTGCAGTCTTGTGGATGGGAAGGTTGACCCCCTGGAAAACGGCAAGGAGATTGAGATCGGCCAGATCGCGCCAACCATAATTCGGCTTGGTGGTGAACTGGTTTGGGAACGCTGGAGCCTCAGCCCGCGCCTCACCTGGGTGGGAACCCAGCGAGTCGCCAACGTGGACCCCAGCGGCAAGCGCTACACTCTGGATGGCTATAAGACACTGGATCTAAGCCTTCGATTTGAAGCCATTCGGAACGTTGAAACCTTCCTTACCGTCTCGAATACCCTGGATGCAAAGTACCGGAACATCAATGTGGGCGCCTTCGCCCCCTTCAACGATATCGAGTTCAAGGGCGCACCGCAGGACCCACGGCGCATCGCGTTGGGCGTGCAAGCAAGGTTCTGAAAACAAAAAACAGAGGCGAAACCAGGGCAATCTTGGTTTCGCCTCTGCCCATTAACGTTCTCTGGATCTATTTCAGCACCGCCAGAGCATTGTCGTAATTGGGTTCATCGACAATCTCGCCCACCAGTTCCGTGTGCTTCACGATGCCTTTTTCATCCACCACCACGACGGCACGGGCCAACAAGCCTTTAAGCGGGCCTTCGACCAGGGTGAGGCCATAGGCCTCACCGAATCCAGGTGCGCGGAACGTCGAGGCTGGCACCACGTTCGCCAAGCCTTCGGTGGTGCAGAACCTTGCGGCTGCAAACGGCAGATCGGCAGAAATGCAAAGCACGACAGTGTTGGGAAGATCAGAAGCCCGCTTGTTGAAAGTCCGCACACTGGTGGCGCAAGTGGGGGTATCCAGGCTGGGGAAGATATTCAACACCACGCGCTTACCCGCGTAATCCTTTAGCGTGGCCTCGCCCAGATCAGTCTTCACGAGCTGGAATTCCGGAGCGGCGCCGCCTGTCGTGGGCAGTTCGCCGAAGATCTTGAAAGGGTTTCCCTTGAGGGTAACGGTTGCCATGAAAGCTCCTTTTGTTGTTCATCAACTAGGATGGCAAATCCGCAAGCTCCGTTCCGTGAGAGATTCGGTCTCAACCCAGCGGTTCCACACGCCCATGCTGCCAAACCATGAACGTGCCTTCGTGCGCCCAGGGCAATGAGATGCCATTGCCCTCAACCTCGTGCGTGTGGAAGTGCCCGGTTAGAAAGACCGCTTGATCATGGAGGGCGGCAGCGGATCGGAATGCCTCTCGCGGAAAGGCCAACTTGTAGGCCCGGTTGGTGGTGCGCATTCCCTGCTCCAACCGGATAGCCAGGGCGGAAGCCAATCGTCCGGGAAGCAGGCGCACCAGGAGCCAGACGAAGCCGCTGCGGGAAATTAAACACCAGAATCGGTATTGATGATCTTGGGTGTTGAGTAGATCACCGTGTTCCCAGGCTAGGTTTTCGCTCGGCAAGGAACCTTCGATGCCTTCGCCCAACAGGGAAAAACGCTGTGAAACGGTGTCCAGAAAATACTCCCGATTGCCCATCCAAAGCCCCACCCAACGGCCTGCGGCACGGCGCTCCTCGACCCACCAAAGAAACGACCGTTGGGTTTCGGTTTGCATACCGGGAACACCGACCCACACATCGAAGACATCCCCCAAAAACAGCCAGTCCGCTTCAGAATGAGCATTGGTGGCTTCCCTCAGTCCGGTCAGCTCCTCGCACCAATGGGCATCGGCCACCAGGATCAGCGGGCGAGATTGATCAGGGCGTTTTTGCTCCCCCCGCCACCAACCAAAGGAGGCCAATCGGCGACTCCAAAGAAAAGGTAAGCTCGTCAATCCCAGCCCGAATAGGGCCCCCGTAGCATCGGCCACCCAATCCGAAAATTCACTGGCGCGCCCGGGCACAAAATGTTGATGCCATTCATCCATCGCACCGAAGCAAGCCACAGCAAGAAAGATGAATAGATGGCGCCGGTAGACTGGGAGATCATGGCGCGTCCACCTCAAGGCCCACTCTAGGCATACCGCCAGTGTGCCGAAGGCGCTGAAATGGGCCACTTTGTCCAAGGGTGGAGGCAGGCTCACGCCCATGGGCAACGAAGGCTGATGGCTCAGCCAGATGATGGCTGCCGCGACCGCGATGGGTAGGATCCAAATTGCCTTTTGCTTCA
>JAUYES010000370.1 GCA_030691225.1 Holophaga sp.
GGGCGTGGCCAGTCGCCGCGCTTGCGAAGCGATGATCCTGGAAGGTCGCGTGCAGGTGAATGGTGTCGTCGTCACCGAGCTGGGCGCGAAGGCGCACCCACGGCGTGATGAGATCACGCTGGATCTGCAGCCCATCTGTAAGGAAGAGCCCGTCTACATTCTGCTCAATAAGCCCAAGGGCTATGTGACCACCGTGAAAGATGAGGAAGGCCGTCCCACCGTGATGGCGTTGCTTCATGGCGTGGAAGCCCGGGTCTATCCCGTGGGCCGCTTGGATTTTCAATCCGAAGGGCTGCTCCTCATGACCAACGACGGCGAAATGGCCCAACGGCTCACCAGCCCCGATAACCACGTGCCCAAGGTTTATTTGGTGAAGGTCCACCGGATTCCCCGCCCCGAGACCCTGGATGAAATGCGCGAAGGCTTCCGCCTGGATGGCGTGCAGCTCAAGCCCTGTGGCATCGAGTTCCATGACCGGCAGGACAATCCCTGGCTCAAGATCGTGCTCGTTGAAGGCAAGAACCAGCAGATCCGTAAGATGTTTGCCGCCGTGGGCCACCCGGTTCATAAACTGCGGCGCATCCAATTTGGCCCCTTGGACGATCCCTATTTGAAGCCCAGCGAATGGCGTTACCTCAACCCCCAGGAACTTGCGGCGCTGAAAAATCTCTAACAAACAAAACTCCCGCGACAACGCGGGAGTTTTGGTAGGGATTTGCGATGTTGTGATGGGTAGACCTATTTGCGGAATCCAATCTGAAGGTAGACCGATCGGCCGGGGCCTCCGGGCGTTTCGGGAACAAGACGGCGAATGTATTCGGGGTTGGCGTAGGCCTTGTCGAAGAGGTTTTTCCCCGTGAGAGATAGCCAGAAGGCATCGAAGCGGTATTCGATGTTCAAGTTAGCCAGCGTGTACGAGCTGACTTGCACAGGTGTTCCGTTGGTCAGAGTGCCTTCCTTGGCGCCGACATACTGGAAGTAGGGCGAAATCGTGAAGGCTTTGACAGGGCTCCAATTGACACCAACGTTGGCGAGGACCTTGGGAATAAACATGACGTCGACCGAATTAGCCTTCTCCGTGCCCTTCAAGAGCGAGATATTCACGAAGTGGCGTTCGCTTGAGTGGAAGGAGCCCTTGAGTTCTGCCTCGATGCCCGAGAGTTTCTGCCCATCGATGTTGCCGTATTTTGGCGTGGGTCGTGTGTTTCCATTCACTCCTGCGGGAACCATGAGCGATCGCGCAATGAGGTCACTGGTGTCTGCCAAAAAGGCATTCACGCGCAGGCTGTAGCTTCCAAATACGTAGTCCATGCCGAGTTCGTAGGACTTTACCTTTTCCGGCTTCAGGTCGGTGTTTCCGTTAAGGACATTGACGGTCGCGACATAGAGCTCAAAGAAGTTGGGATCACGGCTGCCTGAGCCATAGAGTGCCTTGAAGGTAAGGTTTGGGGTGGCGTTCAAGACAAGGCCTAGACTCGGGGTTATGGATGACCCGTACACGTTATTCTGGGTGTACCGGACCCCACTAACGACGCCAATCGTTTGACTCAAACGGCCATCGATCTGGACAAAGCCACCCTTGTTATTGGCATCGTGGTCCACGCCTCGCCATGCCGAAGTGTTAAAGGCTGAGAATGTTCCGTCGGGCCTCCGGAATTCGTAAGGGCCTGTTTTTTGGAATTCACCAAAGAGACCGCCCAGCATTCGCCAGTCCTGCGTAAATTGGTAGGAGGACTGAACGGTGAACCCGTATTTGGTGCCCTTGTAGGTCTGGTTTTCCGGGCCTCCAACGCCAGCCTGCTGCTGAGCATATGCCGGAGGATACCAACTGATGAGTTCGTCTTTCGCGAGTGAATCGTAGTAGCCATAAATGCTCAGATCCGCTTTTTCGCCTAACTTCCAGCTGTAGCCGGAATCCAGGTAATAGCCTTCCAGCTTGCGGTCTCCTGTTGAAACGAGGGTCGGAACCAACCCGAACTTGCTCTTGGTGTTTTCATAGGCGCCCAGGTTGAGTTTCCACTCTCCGTAGTTCAGGGAAATGGACGCATTGGATACGTCGTTTTTATAGGGGATTTCACCGCTGCGGGCATTCTCATCGCGAGTGA
>JAUYES010000374.1 GCA_030691225.1 Holophaga sp.
ATCACGGCCTGCACGGCCCGCGACGGTGCGCGGTACACATCGGCGACCACCGTCCAGCCACGGGCATCGGTGGCGCGATCCATGGGATACTCAGGCTCGGCGCGCGGTTTCTCACCAGGTTTGTGCGAGGCGGTCGACGGCTCGTCGTGCATGACGGGCTTGCCTTTGGCGTCCTGCCAGAGAAGTCGGACCACCGCCGCGCGGCGGCCGTCGGCACGGGAAACCCGTCGCATGGCCTGGAAGCCGTAGTGGCGGCCACCGCTGACGGGGAAAGTTTTCACCCAGCGGCCGACCAATCCGGCGCGCTGGTCGGATTCGATGACAAAAGCGCCCGTGCGGTCTGGCCCGCCCCCCGAGTCGTAGCTGAACTGCGGGGCAATTTCGTCGCGAATCACGGCGGTGCGCCAGCCCTCGGGCGCCGCGGTGGTGGCAGCGGATGCGGCCCCGGCAAGCGCGCACGCGGTGGAGAAGGCGAACAGGGCGAGCAGGCGTGGCATCATCGGAATTCGGGGTGAGGTGCCGGCAGGTTTACGGGCGGCTGGGGGAGATGACATCACCTTTTCGGTGCAAGAGTCTATGCGGAAAACGGCATGATCCCGGTGGCGCCAGGTCATTGCGGCCCGGTTTCGGACGTGTAGGCCGCGAGCTTGCTGGCGCGATTCTGCCGCCAGCGATTGCACCTCGACGCCGACGGCGCCGAGGCCCTTGAGGGCGGCCCGGTGTGAGACTGTTTTTGCGGTGTGCACGGAATCCTTGGATGGGTTGAGGGCCGGCTGGGACGAGGGGGCGAATGGATGAGATGATGGCGACAGCCAACCGGAAAAGGCAATGACTTCGCACCACGGAGCCGGGGCAGACCGCGCGTCGCCGGGCACCGTGGGAACCGCAGCGACTCAAGAGCATCTTTTTTTTGCTGCCAGCGTCGAAACCCCCTGATTACCTCGATCTGAGTGCAAAGGTATGAGCGAGTCCTTGAACTCCAGAACGTGCCTGCACAATCCTCGGTAAGCGGCCCATTGATCTGCCGACCATGCCCAGAGTCCCCTCCCTTCTCCGGCGCGGTATTGCACTCCTTGACGTCCATTCGCACGCTGGCGTGGAGCCACTCTCCTACCTGACCCATGGATTCCCGTTCTGCCAGAATCTTGCCAGCAGTTACGAGGAGAACCGGCGCGTCGACGTGACCCACGCGGTCGTCTTTCCGTTCTGCACGAGCCTGTATTACGATTTGCCTTCGCTGGCGCGCGGAATCGTAAAGCTGGCCCGACGAATCGGTGACGCCCCCTTTCATTTTGAGAACGAACAGCTGCTGCGCCAGCTCTACGAGATCTTTCCCGGATATCGTCGGATGTTCATTCCTTTCGCGATGATCGACACTCTGCGCGAAACCCGAGGGCAAGTCCGCGTCCTCGATGATTTGTTGAACCGCTACCCGTTCTATGGGTTGAAGGTTCACCCCCGCACGACCCAGGCGCGCCTTTCGACTCTTGGCCGGGAGGGCCGTCCGCTGCTCGAATTCGCCAAGGCGCACGATCTGCCGATTCTGGTTCACGCCGCTTATCAGGGTTCTCCCGACTCCCTGTCACAAATCTCGGACCTCCTCGCCTTGGCCCGCGCCCATCCCTCGCTGCGCTTCTGCGCCGCTCATTTCTGGGGCTTTCACCAGCCGACTTTCGAGGAGATTGCCCAATACGATAATGTGTGGGTTGATTCGGCTGCGATGTGCATTGGCTGCGATCTCGTCCTCCAAGGGTCCACGATCTACGAATCGGGTCAGGCGAAGATCCCGTCCAATTATCGCGATCCCCCGAAAGTGTTCGCGGACATCGCCCGCCGGTTTCCCGATCACTTCATGTTTGGCACCGACAACCCGGGCTACTCGTACGTGAGCAACGTGGCGATCAAGCCCGGCGACCAGACTCACCGGTTTGTCCTTTGGAGTACGATCGAGCGCGAAAAGGAACTGCTCTCCCGGGTTTCGGGAGCGCTCTATCGCAAAGTGGCATTCGAAAACGCGCTGCGGTTTATCGAGGGCTGAGGTCGTCATGCTCCCGCCCCAATCCGAGCAAGCCCGTTGGTTCGCCGCGCATATCCTGCCGCACGAAGCGATGTTGCGCGCGTGGCTGCGCCGCCGATTCGAAGCCGGGGCGGAAATCGACGACATTGTGCAGGAGGCTTATGTACGGGTGCTGCGAGTGCATGCCGCCGGCACCCTGGTGTCGCCGAAGGCCTTTCTCTTTGCGACGGCGCGAAATCTTCTCCTCGACCGGCTGCGGCGGCACGAAAATTCCCGCACCGAGTCTTTGGGGGAGATCGACGCCTTGAACGTCTTGGATGAGCGCGATGGCATTCCCGAGACCGTCGCGCGCAACCAGGAACTCGTCCTCTTGACTGAAGCCATTCGATCTCTGCCGACACGTTGCCGCCAAATTCTCACCCTGCGCAAGTTGTATGGCTTGTCGCAGCGCGAGATTGCGGCGCGGCTCGGCATCTCGGAGAGCACGGTTTCGAACCAAATCACCATCGGCATCGAGAAGTGCACGGATTTTTTCGCCGCCCATGGCGATGGCGGCCGCAACCAGCGATGAGCCCCATGAGCCCGCATTCGGATGAAGAGCGTGTGCGCCGCGAAGCGGCGGCCTGGCTCGCCCGTCACGACCGCGGGCTCACGGGGGCCGAGCAGGATCGGTTTTTGCAGTGGCTGGCGTGCGACGACCGGCATCGCCAGTGGCTGGCCCGGCATCGCGTCGGCTGGGAGCGACTG
>JAUYES010000376.1 GCA_030691225.1 Holophaga sp.
AAGTGAAAGCCTTCGCTTTTCATATCCCACACCACATGACCCGTGACATCGCTGGGCATGAGATCCGGAGTGAACTGAATACGAGCAAAGCTCCCCTGGAAGGTGGCGGCCAGCGCTCGGACCAGCAGCGTTTTGCCAAGCCCTGGCACGCCTTCCAGCAGCACATGGCCGCCCGCCAGGAAGGCCGCGAGCACCTGGTTCACCACCGCATCTTGACCCACGAGGGCTCGATGGATTTCCAAGCGCAGGGCCTCGGCCTGTTCGGCGGCCCATTGGATGCGTTCTGGGGAAGCGGGAAGATGTGTCATGTGGGATCCCAAGGTAAGGGTGATGCAGCGTTCAAAGGCGTTGGCGCAAGCGTTCGAGGGTTAGTAGATCGTAGGCAAGGTGTTGGATGGTGCGACCCGGACGGTCATCCAGAGCTGCGGCGATGGCATCCGGGTTAGCGCCGGTGGCTTGGGCCAGCCAGTCGGCCCGGCCCCCCAAATCCAGTGAGCCATAACTAGGATTCAGGCGCTGAGCGCGCTTTTCAACGGCTTGCCGAATGCGGGCCACCAAGTAGGTTTCGGAACCGCCCCACCAGATCAACCGAGCGCTCGCAGAGAGGTGTTCCAGCATGGAGCGGCGGTGGGGTTTAGCCACTGGCAGCAATGGGCCAACGCGGGACCAGCCCTTCCATAACCAGGCGGTGACCAGCGCGAGCAGCGCCAGGATAAAGGCCCAGGCATGACTCCAAAGCCAGGTGAACAGGGAAAGCTCCACGGGACGGGACCAGACCACCACCGGCCCCTTCTCTGGATGCAAGGCCAGGATGCGTTCCAGGTAATCCGCGTGATCCTGTTCAGCCAGATTTTCGCGATAGAGAAAACTCAGATCCGGCGTGAGCGTGAGTCGCCCCAGACCTTCGGGTCGGGAGAGCAGGACTTCCATTCGCCCCTTGGCGTGATCATGGCCCAGGCTAAATTTCCAAGCCTTTGGTTGATCAGCCATGAGCCGCCAACGAGTGCTGCGCTGCACTCGGTAGGGGATCTCTCCAGGTTGAAAGGTATCCTCGCCCTCATGTTTGGTTTCGGGCAGTAAATCGAGTTCATCCGATTTGAGGTTTTTTACGGTTACACCAAGGGCCTTATGCAGATTGGCCAGGCCGCGCTCGTCATTGAAAGGGGCGGCGGTGCCATCGGTCAGGAGATGGCCGCCTCGACCAACCCACTTCAGGAGGACTTCCACCTCGCTGGCGCTGATGGGCTGGCTCAGGTGCAGAAGGAGAAGGGTGCCCTTCTCGGGCAGCTCCTGGTTCAGGATTGCGCCACCCTTGCGCTGGGTCGGTCGTCCGCTGGCTTCCAACCATTTCTGTACTAGGAGGGTGGGATTTTCCAGCGCTTCGCCGCGCAGGCCCACCTCCATGCTCACGGGTTTGCGCTGGAAGGAATGGCGGCTCAGCCACCCCAACACCAGCACCCCGGCAGCCAAGAGCGACAGCAATACCACAAGGAGGCGGCGTCCCAGACTCATGGCCGACCTCCGAAGGCGGCGGGCCAGGCATCGCAAAGAGCCTCGAAGGCTTCTCGGCTGGGGATTTCATCTTTGTAGGCCAAGTGCTGCCAGGTGCGCGTAAGGATTGCGAAACGCTCGGCAGGGCCTGGTTCCAGGCGATCCGTAGCGGCGCGCAGGCAATCGCCTTCGGTGGCGCTGGCGGGGATTTCCACGCCTCGGCGGTGCACCAGTTCCACCAGGGCGCCCCGATAAAGCAAGGCCATGGCCGCACGGAATTGGCCTTGCACGAATAGATTCCGCGCCGCGGCAGGCACATCTGGAGGCAGGCTTTCGGGGCGGATATCCAGCCCCGCCAAGGCCTCGGGTGCTTCCCAGGTTTCTTCTTTGAGGGTTGGTCCGGTCAGGCGGTGATGAAAGCGGTAAACAAGCCAAAGCAAGAAGGCCAGCAGGCCACCCACGAGCACGATCTTGCCCACCAGGGCGATCAATTGGCCCAAACCTTCCGGGAAGGAAGAAGAGGTCTGCTTGGGAACTTCCGATTCTTTTCGGGCAAAAAGGGCATCGAGCAGCGCGCGTACCCAGCGGGGCTCCCGACCGGTGGGGTGGTACTGGAGTTTTTTCACTTCCTGGGTGCGCTGGAAGGCTGGGTCTTCCTTCTGAATTCGCTGCGCTCGCAAGCGGGCTTCCGCCTCGGGCCGAAAGGGACCTTTTTCCGGGAGGGGCACTGCTGGTTCCGTCCCTTCCTCCTGGGTAGTGGGGGTTTCTACGGGCTGCGGCACGGGTTCCTGGGCGGATAGCGGAAGCGCGCAGACCAGCAACAACAGAGTCAAGGCCAAGCGGGTGGCGAGGCGACGGAAGGCCAACTCAATATCCCAGCCCTCCAGTTGGGTGCGGCGATTGAGGTACAGCCCGAAGCCCGCCGCCACGAAAAAGGGTTCAGTGAGCGTGAACGCCAGCATTCCGATGACCAGGAGGAACCACTGGAACCCCACGGATATCGATTGAAAGCCATTCCACAACTGGGTTCGCGCACCCGGAGGCACCAGGGCTTGGAGCAGCCCGATGAACCCCACAAACGTGAGGATCGTGAATACCCAGCCCGAAAGGGTGAGCAGGAATGCCATGCCACCGCCCTGGCGGGCGAGGACCCGAGCCCGAGCACGGAATGCTCGGCCGCCCAGGCCTTCCAGTTGAAAGATCGGCAACACATAGCTGCGCATGGGGGAAAGGCGCCGCCAGAGCAGACCGGCCACCACGCCTCGTTTGTGCACCATCCGCCACTCGCGCAGGAAATCCCACACCGAGGCAGGCTTGGCGAAGACCACGCGACTGAGCACGAAGAGCACCCCTCGATCCAGCCAGGGTTTCAGCCACCAAAGGCCCAGCAGGCACCAGAGGGGATCCCGCCAAAGAAAGGGCAGAAACAACCCCAACGCAAGCCCAACCTGCATCAACCAAATTACGGCCACGGGCTTCCAATGGTCCTGCAGCAGGCTCAGGCCCAGATCC
>JAUYES010000377.1 GCA_030691225.1 Holophaga sp.
GGGCGTGAAAGGGGTGCGGACGCTCCTGGCCGATGAGCCGGATGTGGAAATCGTGGGCGAATGTTTCGATGGCACTGCAGCCGTTAGAGCCATCCGAGAGCTTCGGCCCGACTTGGTCTTTCTGGATGTGCAGATGCCCGGCCTGGATGGTTTTGAGGTGCTGGAAGAACTCACCGAACCGGAAATGCCCTTGATCATTTTCGTGACAGCCTTCGACCAGTATTCCCTGCAAGCCTTCACGGTTCACGCGCTCGATTACTTGTTGAAACCCCTCAGTCGCCCGCGCTTCAAAGAGGCCATTCGCCAGGCGCGAGCAACCCTAGAGGGGAAGGAACACGGAGCCGTGAACCGGCGCCTGCTGGCCTTGCTGGAAGAAGTGGAACAACGTCGGCAGAGCCTGGATCGGTTCGTGGTGCGCACGGCGGATCGGATCCTTTTCCTGAAATCCGAAGAGGTCGAAGCCATCGAAGCCACGGGCAATTACATGCATCTTTTCCGGGGCAGGGAATCCTTCATGATCCGTGAAACCCTGGCCACCTTGGAGCAGCGCCTGGATCCCGCGCGTTTCATCCGCACCCATCGCTCCTGGATCGTGAATATCGATCGGATCAAGGAGATCCAAACCACCGAGGGTGGCTACACCATCCTGGTTCACGGGGGTACCAAAGTTCCTGTCAGCAAGGGCTACCGCGAGCGAATCGATGCGTTGCTCGCGGATCCCTTGCCAAGAATTGGAGGCTTCGGGGGCGGGGATTGATTATTCGTCCCGAAGCGCCACCACGGGATTCACGGTGGCAGCGCGGCGGGCGGGAATGAAGATTGACAGCAGCGCCACGAAGGCCAGCGAACCAGCCGCGATTAGGAAGGTTGCGGGATCGGCTGGTGTCACGCCGTAGAGTAGGCTGCTGATCGCGTGACCCAGCCCGTAGCCGCCCAACAATCCAAGGGAAAGCCCCAGGGCCACCATGCCTAAGCCATCGGTGAGTACCAGGCGCAGCACATCCCATACCCGTGCACCCAGGGCCATGCGGACCCCGATCTCCCGGGTACGGAATTCCACCAGCAGGCTCATCACGCCATAGATGCCGATGCCCGACAGGAGCAGCGCCAGGACGCCGAAGCCTGCCGTGATCTTGATGATGATCCGGGGGCCGACTTCGTTGGAACCGAGCAGTTCTTCACCCGAAAAGACAAAGGCCAGGGCCAGATTGGGATCCAGTTCGCGGAAGGCCTTGCGGAGTGCGGGGACAACGGCCTGGGGTTGACCGTCCACCTTTAGCGTCAGGTAGGCGAAGTGGATTCGTCCGCCCGTGTGGAAAGGTAAGTAGATCTCCGGGTCCACGGGTTTCCCAGGGGCCATCTGACGAGTCCATCCCGCGAGGCCGACCACCGTGAGCCAGGGGCCACTGGGGCCTTCCAGGGACAGGCGCTTGCCGAGGGGGTCCTGT
>JAUYES010000380.1 GCA_030691225.1 Holophaga sp.
CTCAAAGCTGGGATTCGATTCCATATCGAAGGGATACGGATTCAACCGTTTCGCCCAGATTAGGCGCAAGGGGGCCGGACTGATGGGCAGGAAAAAGCGGAATTCTAGGCCAGCCGATTTAACCAAAGTGGGGTTCCGATAAACGACAGGCACGCCATTCAGCTTATAGGACACCATGTCTTGGTTAAAGATTCGAGAACCAGAAGCCCAGGCATTCCCGGCGTCGAAAAAGGCCACCACGCGGAATTGATCAGCGATCTTGAACTGGTATTCCAAATTGATAACCAACTGTTTGTTCCCACCAACCACAATCGGGTACTCGCTATTATCTAGGTTTACAGACCCTACTTGGCCATAGCGGTAGCCGCGAATCGTATTTTCGCCACCAGGACGGAAAAGATCCCAGATGGGAAGCTGTTCGTTGCTCAGGTTTCGCAAATAACCATAGGTCGCGTTGGCGGCAAAAATATGGCGATCCGCAATATTGCCAATTTTGGTAAATTCCAACGTGGTCCGCATAAAGGGCTTGTCTGTACCAAACTGCCATCCACCGTATTCCAAATTCAGGCCCAGCTTGGTTCCCGAGGTGGGCTTAAAGGGATGGTTGACGGTGCTATAGGTGAGGCTTTGATTCAAGGTCGAAGTCAGCTGTGTGCTGGAATCCCGATAGTAAAAATTCCGCCCGCCTTCAATGCGGATGATCCTGAAGTTGTAGCCCACACCATAAGACGTAAAGAAGGCCCAACGGTTCCCGGGAAAGAATGTGCTCAAGCGAGTGCCCGTGGAGAGCCCTAGGCTACGAGAGAATTGTTTGTAGGCGTTAGCCGTGCCCACGCGCGACGCATCGTAATCGGTGGTGCCATCGGCAATTGATGCTGAGAACGAGTAGGGCTTATCAAAAACATAGGGTTCCGAGAAAGAAACCGAGAAGTTTCTCTGGAACTTACCACCGTTATAGCTGAACCCAAGGGTCTCGCCGCCGCCACCGAGGTTCTTGGTGGAAAAACTAGCGCCCAGGGAAAAGCCAAACAACGACCCGTAGCCACCCTGGAAAAGCAGCTCGTTGACGCCTGCCTCCTCACCCTTGATCTTGATATCCACTAAAGGCTTCTCAAAATCCGGCTTAATATCGGGTTCCTGATTCTTTACATCGAAAAAGCCCAACTGACCGAGCCCCGTAAAGGAATCCTTGAACCCTTCCATGCTGAACGGGTCGCCTTCCTTCACCATCAACGCGCGACGCAACACCTTGTCCTTGGTGGTGGTGTTGCCCTCAAAGGTGATTCGTCGAATCGTGTAGGGCTCCCCTTCGTCGAATTTCAGGGTGGTGTCGACCTTCTTGACGCCGCTCTCTTCGCGGACTTCCAGCTTCTTTTCCGCCCGGAACATGATGTAGCTGAGGTTGGAGTAGGTCTCGCGAATCTTATCGACACCTGTATTCAGGGCATCGAGATCGAAGGGTCGGATTTTGTCCGAAGGCAAATCCTCGGCGGATGGTTTCAGGTCTAGGAACTTGGCGAGAATCGAGCGGTTATCCCGCTTTGCCTCGGCAATTTTTAACCGCAAAAATTTTTCACCGGCCTCGTTTCGGAAAAGCTTGTTGTTGCCTTCGATTTTCAGCTTTCCTTCAAAGAATTTTTCGCCTTCTAGGATCGGGATCGTCAAAGTTGCGCGCATATCGTACTTGGGCGATTTGGCTTCCTTGATCCGCTTTTCGTTCTTCTTTTTTTGCTTGGGCTTGGTGAAGTCTTCCACTTCGATGGTGGGCTGACCCACGAAGACATCCTTGTACCCCTGGCGCCAGTATTCCTTTTTGATGTTTAGCAGATCGTCCTCAAGGTTTTTGTCGACCAAGAGATCGTGGGAAGTGAGCCAACTAAAGGACCAATGCTGACGCGTTTTCTTCATTATTCGACGCAATTTCGAAGCGTCGATCAACTTGTTCCCGCGGAAAGCGACCTTATAGATCTTGACCTTGCCACCTTCCTTGATATCGAACACAAGCCGGGCCAACCCGCCGCCCATTGGCTCGAGGGTCACATCAACAACTGGATTCCGAAAACCCTTTTCGGCGCATTGTTCAACGATGAGCCCCTTGATCTTGCGTGCCGCCTCTGGGTCGTACACGGCATTCTCGCCGATTGTCAGTTTCTTTTCTTTGATCTTGTCTTTGAGATTCGTAAGACCCACCTCGGTGCCGCCCCGGTAGTCGACCTCTTTAACAATCGGGCGCTCTTGGACGCGGATGATGAGTTTCTTGCCTTCCTTGGTGTCTTCGACCTCGAACTTGATGTCTTCAAACGCTCCGGAGGCCCATAGCTTTTCTAGGAGAGCCGTAAAATCGAGGGTTCGAAGATCATCTCCAACCTTCAGGCCAGCTTTGAATATCACTGTTTCGGGCGTGATTTTCTGAGCGCCCACCACGTCGATCTTGGCAATGACCTCGGAATCCTGAGCCAGCGCAGGCATTCCCGAAAGTCCCGCCAAGAGAGCGAGAGGCAGCAATCCGCTGCGGAGGGAAAAGGTTCGCCGGGCGTCGGCGGGATATCGGACGTCGTTCGCAATAGGCATTCAGAATCCAAGGCCAGAAGGTTTCAGTGGTCGGGAAGTCACCGGTCCCCACATGAGGGAGGGCTCCATTCTTTCATTCTAGGTGCGTTCCCCAGCAAAAGGGTTCACCGTCCCCGAGAAAGGTTCAATTTGGTGCCGTCACCAGTTCCTGAAAGGGTGTAAAAGCTGGCACCAAATGATCGTCCACAACGTCGAAATAGACATTGCCCGAAGGGACAATTTCTTGAGCCACCATCAATTCCGCCAGTGGATCCTCCACTTGCTTCTGGATGGCCCGACGCAAAGGCCGTGCGCCATAAGATCGATCCCTCGCCGTTGTTTTCACGATTAAATCCACGGCAGCCTCTGAAAGATCAACAACCAAATTGTGTTTTTTCAACGTGATGTTCAAGTCCGCGATAAGCAGTCGCACGATCCGGTGCAGCTCGCTGTCTCCCAGCCGATTGAACACCACGATCTCGTCGATGCGGTTAAGGAATTCGGGCGGGAAGGTGCGCTTAAGCACTTTTAGAGCATCCCCTGCCTTGGCATCTTGCCGATGATCCTGCTCGATGAACCCGAGACTCTTGTCGGCAAGCAATTCTCGGCTACCCACGTTGGAGGTCATGATGATGATGGTGTTTTTGAAGTCCACTACGTTTCCGAAGGCATCGGTGGCTATGCCATCGTCAAAAATCTGCAACAGAATGTTCATGAGATCGGGGTGCGCTTTTTCGACTTCGTCAAAGAGCAGCACGCAGTAGGGATTGCGTCGTACACGATCGGTGAGTAGGCCACCCTCCTCGTAACCAACATATCCCGGAGGGGCGCCAAGCAATTTGGAGACCTCATGTTTCTCCATGAACTCGCTCATATCGAAACGGATCATTTTCTTCGGATCCCCAAACAGGAAAGCCGCCAACGTCTTGGCCAACTCTGTTTTGCCGACACCGGTCGGGCCGAGGAATAAAAAACTACCCATGGGCCGATTTGGATTTTTGAGACCCGTTCGGGCGCGTCGAACCGCTCGGCTAACTGCCGACACGGCTTCGTGTTGGCCGATTACACGCTCGTTGATGTGCCCTTCCATCTGCGCAAGATTGGTCTTGTCTTCGTTCTTGAGCGCCTTGACCGGCACTCCGGTCCAGGAGGCAACCACATCCTCCACATCCTGCTCCGTCACCAACGCGAACCGCTCGTAATCTTCATCACTGAGTTCTTGCGTTCCGCGCTGGGAGGTTTCGCGAAGTTGGACCTCCTTCTGGCGCAGCAGCACGGCACGCTCAAAATCACGGTTCAAAACCGCCTCATTCATCTCGTTGATGACACGATGCAGCTCTTCCTCGACACGATTAGATTGACTGCTACCGGGCGCAACCCGCAGTTTTACACGGGCACCAGCTTCGTCAAGAAGATCGATGGCCTTATCAGGAAGAAAGCGATCCGTGATGTAGCGATTGGATAGATAGACCGACGCCTGCAGTGTGGCTGGAGAATACCGAACGCGGTGAAACAACTCATAGCGGCTGCGGATCCCCTCCAGGATTCGGAGAGTTTCAGCTTCGTCGGGGGGGTTAACGTTGACGGGCTGGAAACGCCGCACCAGGGAACGATCCTTATCGATGTACTTGGCGAATTCCTTATGCGTGGTGGCACCGATGCACTGAATTTCACCCCGACTGAGAGCGGGTTTCAGAATATTGGCGGCATCCAGGCTGCCTTCAGCCGCGCCAGTGCCAATGATGCTGTGAATTTCATCGATAAAAAGAACTACGGCCGTATCCTTCGAGGCTTCTTGAATGATGGATTTGAGCCGTTCTTCGAATTGCCCACGATATTTCGTGCCCGCCACAACCAGGCTCAGATCCAGCGAGTAAATGCGCTTATCGGCCAGACTTGATGGCACATCACCCTGAAAAATACGCTGGGCCAGCCCTTCTACAATGGCTGTCTTACCGACACCGGCTTCTCCAAGCAGAATCGGATTGTTCTTGCGACGTCGACTAAGGATCTGGATGATCCGTTCGATTTCAGACTCACGCCCGATCAAATTGACGAAGATTCCTCGCTCGGCCAGCTCGGACAGGTTGCGAGCGAATTCAGATAGCAACGGATGCTCTTTCTTCTTCTTGGAAATTTTTTCTTCCTTGGTGGCTTCAAGAAGAATTTCTTTGGCAGCGATCAGATCGGCGCCCATTTCTTTCAGGAGCCTTCCCGCTAGCCCGTGCTCCTCTTTCAGCATTCCAAGAAGAAGGTGTTCGGCACCCACGTTCTTGTGATTGAGCTTGGCGCTTTCATTCGCCGCATGTTGGAGGATGTGCTTGACCTCTTCTTCCATGGGGATATCGATGCTCGTCGAGCTCGGCGTAATTTTCCGGTCTCTAGGTGTAAGGGCCGCGATGAGTCGCTCCCGAAGCAGGCTGGTCTGAACCCCCATACGCTCCAGGAGATCCGTGGAAGTTTTTTCGGCCTCTCGAAGCAGGCCTAAAAGTAGGTGGCCACTCCCGATGCTTTCAGAGCCGAATTGGC
>JAUYES010000528.1 GCA_030691225.1 Holophaga sp.
ACCGCCACCGTCGCTATAGCCACCAGCAAGGGCATCGTGGTGATCGATACCCTTGGCAATCCCGCCATTGATCGGGAACTCCGCAAGGTCATCGCCAGGGAACTGGGACGCAACGATTTCAAATACCTGATCAATACCAACGAACACGGCGATCACACGCGTGGCAATGAGGTCTATGCCGACTGCACCATCGTGGCTCACGAGTTGTGTGAAGCCGGCATGAAGGCCAACACCGCCGATACGCCCAGGATGCTGGAATGGTACCGCACCAACATTCCGATCATGGAAGCCGAGCTGGCCAAGAAGGGCGCTGATTCTCCCGAGGGCAAGAAGCTTCAGGAAGAATTGCTTTTCCAGAAGCTGAATCAGGGAGTCCACGCCGCGAACCCGAAGAGCACCTTCCCCACCAAGACCTTCGGCGAAAGCCTGACCCTGAACCTGGGAGACACCACCTTCGAGCTGTACTACGCCGGCGGCATGCATACTGCTAGCGATATCGACATTTTCGTGCCGGAGCACGGCCTCTTACTGACCGGTGACACGATGGCCGATGTCTGGCTGACCGATTCCCCCGGTTGCCTGGCCTCGTTCATGGTGCGCAATGGAACCCGTCATGACTTTCCCCGGTTGATCAAGAATTGGGGCACGCTGCTGACGAAAAAAGATCAGATCAAGGAACTCATCCCCGGTCACTGGAACGGAACCCTTTCCTGGAAGGGATTCGAAAATCGATGCGCCTACATCAAGACCCTGTGGGAAGGCATCAACCAGAGTGTGAAGGAAGGAAAGCCGGTCCAGTCCCTCTTTCGCGATTTTCCTTTGAGAACCAAATTCCCGGAATTGGTCAACAGCCCTGGCATCACTGCCCAGAACCATTTCTCGACCCTAGTCGGAATCTGGAGCGAAATCACCAAGACCGAATCCGCCGCCAACCAACTCTTTGAGCTTCTCGATGCCGAGAGTCCAGAGGCCGGGAAGATCGAGAAATCGATCCAGCAAATCCGCGCCGACATCGGCAAAACACCCGCGAAATACTACGTGCTGGAAGGCGAATTCAATGCCTTGGGCTATCAGTTGATCCAGACGAGAAAGGTCCACCAAGCCGTGGTGATGTTCACGACCAATGCCGAGCTTCATCCCCAATCCTGGAACGCCTTCGATAGCCTGGGCGAGGCCTACCTGAACGCGGGCGAAACCGCCAAGGCCATTGCGAATTTCGAAAAATCCTTGGTGCTCAATCCAGAGAACAAAAACGGAAAAGACATGCTGGAAAAAATCCGAAGTGGTGGAACTCCACCTGCCTCCAAGTCTTGAACTCGGATGAGAACGACGTGATTGTGCCATTCCTGGGACAACCCATTAATCCTTCCAGCAACCCACGGAGTTCTCCATGCAACGACTGTTGCCAATTCTTTTTGCTGCGACCCTCGTAGCTCAGGCTCCCATGCCCGAAGAGGCCGCACGCAAGGCGATCCTAGCCACGGCCTTGGATTACATCGAAGGTTGGTACGACGGCGATGTGGCCCGCATGGAGCGCGCCCTGCACCCGGATCTTGCCAAGCGCGCCGTCAGGCCCACCCCTGAGGGCAAAACCCAGTTGGATCACATGGGGGCCGCCAAGCTCATCGCCTTCACCCGGGCCGCCTACGGCAAGCAGACGCCCAAGGACAAACAGCGAAAAGAGGTGCAGATCCTCGATGTCTACGGCAACGCCGCCACGGTGAAAGTGATCGCAACGGATTGGGTGGATTACCTCCACCTAGCTCACCTGGGCGGGAAATGGGTGATCGTGAATGTCCTCTGGGAATTGAATCCGCGCCCCACAAAGCAGAACTAAGGCCCTCGAAGACACCCCACTCCGAGAACCGATTTCGCCATCACCTAACACACCTGCATCACCCCGCTTGCCGTTCCGATCTTTGATGTCGTTTGGGTTCCTTTCCTGCGAGGCCTGTCCATGTCCCACCATCTCCTCAGCCAACCAGCTCTCTGCCTCGTTATCGCCTCGACCGGACTGGTCGCCGCCGAGATTCACCAGGCGGCCAAGGCGGGTGACCTAGGCAAGGTTCGTGACCTGCTCCAGAAAGACCCCAACAGCCTAAATGCCAAGGACCCCCAAGGCCGAAGCCCCTTGCATGCCGCTGCCCAGGCCGGAGCGATGGAGGCCGCGACCCTCCTTGTTGAGAAGGGAGCCCGGGTCAACGCCACCGACGCAAGAAACACGACGCCCCTCCACCTCGCCACAGACGGAGGACACCTCGCCACGATTCGGCTCCTGGTGGAGCATGGGGCCGACCTGGGAGCCACGGATGCGGACGGGGACACGCCGCTCCACTACGCCGCAACGCGCAACCACGTCCACGCGGTGAGGCTCTTGGCGGAGCGGGGTGCAAAGCCCAACACCCTGAATAAAAACAATCAAACGGCCCTTCACCTCGCCGCCCAGGGCGGTGCCAAGGATGCGGTCGCCGCACTGGTCAA
>JAUYES010000395.1 GCA_030691225.1 Holophaga sp.
CGATCTCGCATCAGGGATAGCCACAAGGAATGTTCTATCCCATCATCGTAGTGCTCAAATGCACTGCCCGTGTTATAAGGAGGATCAATGAAAATACATTTCACCTTCCCCGTAAACTCCTGCTCCAACGCCTTCAACGCCAGCAGGTTATCGCCGAAGATCAGCCGGTTATCAAAGATGTCACCGTCGGTCACCCGGTGGCCCGCATGGTAGGACAACTCCTGGTCTTCCAACAGGATGCGCGGCTCCAACCGAGGCCGCTCCTCCTTGCCGATCCAGGTCAGTTCGAGTTTTTGTTTTTTCATATTTTTTCTTCAGTCTTCAACTTGACGGAATTACTCGAATGACCGCTAGGCTGGCTTTCATTCCATACATCTGCAACTGATTGAAGCTATTTCTGAGGTTAATTTTACTAAAGAGAGGGAGATCAAACGCCGTCGCCGCGCTATTACTTGCAATTGCATACACCACCTCAAATTCTTCGGCCTTTGGCTTCTGGCTCACATTCTTGAGCCTGTGAGATGCGGGCAATTTTTCGTTCACTTTTTTCCGGAAATCAGGGTCTGAGAGCAGCAGCCTAGCTGACACAGTGCCTTGGGCAAACAAGTGACTGAGGACACTGGAACCTCCATATCGTTTAACATGGATAAGGTGCTTTTCAGTCGTATAGAGGTCGCAAAATTCAATTTTGCTACTGCCGCCGCCGTGTTGGATCATTTTTTTGTCCATTAAAGCGAAGAATCCGGGGTTGTCGTGATGAACTCCTTCATTGTATGCCCCCTCGTCATTACCCCGATACTCTGGTAGAGACAAGGTGGAATCCGGTATCTGCTTGAGTGACTCGTTGAGGCTCTTCAGAAAGTCGGTGTCTACCCGATACCACTTGCCGTTGCTTAAGGCGTAGTCCGCACCGTCAAGATTCAACTCGCAATAGATACAACGATAAACGGGCCATGAGTGAAACGCTTGATCAGATGACTGACTTATCGCGTGAACATACTGTTTTCTGAAGACCTCAACTGTATGGGGTATTTCCGTTCCAAGGAATGCCAAGTAGCTTTCCCAGTCAATGTCATCTCGAATATCAGCTTGCTTCGGTTTTTGATATTTGAATCCTGCGATATCTGACCATTCGATGATGTCTGGTATTGCTAACCATGTTTTAGTAAACTCATTCGATTGAATTTTGCTGTTGAGCGCGAAGTCAAGTTTTTCGTTAATTGACTTTGTCCGGACTTCCCTTAAATGGTCAACCCAAGCAAAACTGCCTTTGTAGGTATCTGCCTCATACTGCGAAACGAGCTTGGTCAACAGTGAAGGTATATCGTCAACCTCCAGTGGAACGCTAATTTTCAGCGCATCTTTGCCAGTTACCTGCTTGCCAAATGCCGTATCTTTTGGTTGGCCTGTGGCTGCATAAACCAGGTCTTGTTCAATATCAAGACCGAAGTCGGCCAGTGCAGTCGCAACGCTTGCTTGACTGCGTCTATTAAGCGGAACCGCGTCCAAACTCTGTACATCTACGCTCCGGAGTTTATCGGGATCAACAGAGTTAAGGACCACCCGAAGGCCAAAATTTTCTTCGTAACAATCAGCCAGCAACAAGGATTTTCCGTAACCGAAAGTAAGGGCAAACAGCCTTGTGCCCGATCCAATGATAAAGACAGCAGCAGTTCCAGAATTGAAGAGCTTGTTGAGTGTGCTTCCGACCTTTGGCTGAAACAGCTTCACCCACGGTGGCAGGTGACTAGGGTTCTGCTTAAAGTATAATGTTCCTGTCGTAGCACCAACTGTTATATCCTGTGAAGTGAGGGATACCGGTTCTTTGACCGCATGTTGCGCAGAAGTAATGTCCGACTTAAGTAGAAGAACTGTCAGTCCATAGGTTTTCTTTTTCATGCTGGCCCCTTAGCGCTTTCAACCGTCTTGAATATAGGCTTCTTACACCCTTGCTCGTGCCCTTGCCTGGGCACGAGCCTCAAGCTGAGTCTGTACCTGCGCATAAAGATTGACCATGGCATTTTCCCGGTCGGCCAGCACCGCCACCAGTGAGTAAGGTTCCAGGCCATCGGCAACATTTCCCCAATTGGGGAAGAAACCGGGACGGATTTATTTTCGGCATTGAAAATCGTCGGCACAGTCACGGCCGTTTTACCTTGCCGATCCAGGTCAGTTCGAATTTTTATTTTTTCATTGCGTCAAGTAACAACTCATTGTTTTATCGCGGGAAAAATATGGTTTCCGTTTTCGAGTGAAGTAAAGCTATTCTTCCTGTCGTCACCCCGGCCTGCGCCGGGGTCCAGTCCTCCATCCTATCATCCCGGCATGGAAAAACTTGCTAGACTCC
>JAUYES010000402.1 GCA_030691225.1 Holophaga sp.
CTTACAGATCTTGATATCGTCCTCGGCTAGGTCCAGGCCTAGCCCATCGCCGCCGTTCTCGATGAGTGCCACGGTGATTTGCCCGCTAGGATCCTGGTAGGTGACCTCGGTTTCATCCTGCTCGCCTACCAAAAACTGATAGCTGAGTTGGTCGAGCACCGCTTCGCCATTGATTTCTAAAATAAAATCGCCCGGCTGGATGCCGGCTTCCTCGGCGAGGCTGCCGGGGACCACGGTGATGACAAGTACGCCCTTTGTTTTCATCCAGACTCCGACCCTTCAGTTTCGGGGGGTGATCGAACTCTCACAATGGGAAAGATCGGATTCACGATCGTTGGTTTACCGCCTGCCTATAGTTGGGCCATGGGGTGTTTGCGGGTTGCATAATTTGGCTAAATATGTCAAATATGGTGCATAATATGCTTTTATTGGAGGGATTGATGACCATTACCAGTCCGGAACGATTCGCTGAACTTTCCAGGCTTGTGGGCAACACGCCCCTTTTGGCCATCGATTTTGAATTTCGTGGACGCCATCGTCGCATTTTTGCCAAGGCCGAAAATTTCAATTTCACCGGCAGTATCAAGGACCGAATGGCCCTGCACATTCTGCGCACGGCCAGTGCCAGCGGTGCCTTGAAGCCCGGTGCGCCAATCGCCGAGGCCACCAGCGGTAACACGGGAATCGCCTTTGCGGCTCTGGGGCGGGCTTTGGGCCACCCTGTCACGATCTTCATGCCCAACTGGATGAGTCAAGAACGCAAGGATCTGATCCGTTCCTTCGGTGCCGAGATCCGACTCGTGAGCCCCGAAGAAGGCGGCTTCCTGGGCTCCATTAAAATGAGTGAAGATTGGGCCGCTCGCACTACGAACGGCTTTCTGCCTTGCCAGTTCACCAACGAGGCCAATGTGGAAGCTCATTACCTCAGCACCGGGCCGGAAATTTTGGGTCAGCTGCAGGCGAGGGGGTTGAAGCCCGATGCCTTCGTGGCAGGCGTGGGCACGGGCGGAACGGTGATGGGCGTCGGGCGGTTCCTGAAGGAGCAGCTCCCAGGGGTCAAGATCCATCCCATGGAACCGGAGAATTCCCCCACGCTGCGAACTGGTTGCAAGATCGGCAAGCACCGTATCCAGGGCATCTCGGATGAATTCATTCCGGCCATCGTCAAGCTGGATTTGCTGGATGCAATTGTCAGCGTGGATGATGGCGACGCCATCCTTATGGCTCAGAAACTGGCCCGTCTAGGCCTGGGTGTGGGCATCAGCTCTGGCGCGAATTTCCTGGCGGCCCTCATGGCCCAGGAAAAGCTTGGTCCCGAGGCTGTGGTGGTGACGATTTTCTGTGACGATAACAAGAAATACCTGAGCACGGACCTGATGCGGGACGAGTCCGTTAAGCCAGGGTTCCTCAGTTCCGAAGTTGATCTGATAAGTTTCGACTCGGCGAACCGGGTCTGTGCAATTTGTCAGAAAACCGATGCCGAAATGGGTTGCGCGAACTGCTAGAGCACAGGTTCGGTTCGAAATTTGGTCTACTGCGACGGGGCTTGCTTCTCCTCCAGCTCCAGCCACTCCATTTCGAGTTCATCGAGCTGAGCCTTGGCCGTGCCGCGATCCTTTAAGGCTTGGTGACCGGGTGCATCCGCGGTGGCAAAGGCCATGGGGTCGGCGGTGAGCGCATCCAGGTCGGTAATGCGGGTATGAAGGGCGGCCATGGCTGCTTCCACTTCCGCGAGGCGCCGGTGTTCTTTTTGACTCAACCCGGGTTTTTTAGGCTTTGGTGATTCCGTTCTGGGAGTGTTGCGAAGGGCTTCCACCTTGGCCGGGGCCTCCTCGGCGCTGCGTTCGGCTCGCAAGGTTTTTACCGTGGCGGGGTTGCCTTCATAGAGTTCCCAGCGCGGTGTGCCTTGGGGATTGAAGGCCAGAGTATGCGTGGCTACTTGATCCAGGAAGAAGCGATCGTGGCTCACCAACAGCAGCGTGCCTTTGAATTCCAAGAGCGCTTCTTCCAGGTTTTGCAGGGTGGCGATATCCAGATCGTTGGTGGGTTCGTCCAACACCAAAAGGTCTGAAGGGTGCAGCATCGCCTTGGCCAGGAGCAGGCGGTTGCGCTCGCCGCCGGAAGCCGTGGAAGCCAAGCGTCCCTGCTGCTCCACGGGAAAGCCAAAGCGTGTGAGGTAGACATGGGCCAGGATGGTGGCGTCTTGCACCTTCACGATGGCTGCGCGATCCGCGAGGTTTTCCAGAATGCTCAGGTTGCCGTCCAACTCGCCGCGGCCTTGGGAAATGGCGGAGAGCGACAACTTGGGATGGCGGGTCACTTCGCCCGCGGTGGCGGTGAGATCACCCAGAATTAGCTTGAGGAAGGTCGATTTGCCACAACCATTGGGGCCCAGAAAGGCGATGCGCATGCCGCGCTGGAGCACGAGATCCAAGCCGCCCAGGAGTTCGGGCCCGTCCGGATAGGAAAAGAAAACCTTCTTGGCGTGGAGCAGCGCGTCGCTGCGATTTTCGCCGCCCTTGAAGAGAATGGCTTGGCGGGTCTCGATCTTGGTGCGTTCGCCGACTTCGTCCTTCATGTCGAGCACGTCCTGGATGCGGAGTTTGCTCTTGCGGGTGCGGGCCTTGGCGCCTCGACTCAGCCACGCCATTTCACGGCGTAGGCGATTTTGCATGTGCTCGGTGAGACGGGCTTCCCGGAAATCGCGCTCCGATTTTTCCAGCAGGTAATCGCTGTAGCTGCCTTCGTAGCTGGAGATCTTGCCTTCTTCCAGTTCCAGCATGCGATCCACCACGCCATCCAGCAGATGACGGTCGTGGGTGATGAGCAATAAGGCGCCCTGGAAGTTTTGCAGCCACATCTCCAGTTTCTCGACCTGCTCG
>JAUYES010000048.1 GCA_030691225.1 Holophaga sp.
TCGACAAAACCCCTCGTCCGGTAGGGCCGCGGTAGGGACTAGTTCAGACCACTGGGCGGCTGTGCGCCCGATAGCCCCCCTTAGATAATTTCCAGAAACTTCACGGGGCCAGGCTCGGCTCCGCCTTCGGGAATCCAGGCATAGACATCAGCTTGGGCCAAGCGCACGAGATCGGCGGAGCCTTTGCTGGAAAGAGGTTTCACTTGTGCGCCTTCCCGCGTGCAAGGGTGCAAAAGAGGGCGATCTCCAGGATTAGGAACCGAGTCCACCAATTCACCCTGGCGCCAGGGATCTGGAGCCGCCCTTCCCTCCAGTCGGGCCAGGATCACGGGCAAGAAGAGCAGGGCATTGAGGTAGGCAGAAACGGGGTTCCCCGGCAGGCAAAGGATCACTCGATTCCCCAGGATCGCAGCAAGGGTTGGCTTGCCCGGCTTCAGGCGGATTTTGTGAAATAGGATCTGGGCGCCCATCGCTTTCAATACCGCTGGTAAATGATCTTTTTCGCCCATGGACACACCACCAGCGGTCACCATCACTCTGCATTCCGGGTGGTCCCCAAAAAACCGCGCCACGGAATCGGGATCGTCAGGGACAGAGGGCAAGGCGGTGGTATCAGCTCCGAGCGCGTGGGCCAAGGCCACCAACATGGGTCCATTGGAATCCCTAATCTGCCAGGGCGAAGGATTCCCTCGTAGTTCATCTCCGGTCGAGGCGATGCCGACCCTGGTTCGGTTCAAGATCGGCTGAGGCGAGCCCACCTGAGCCAAAAGTCCGCATCGAGCGGCGCTAAAGGGTCGTCCTTCCGGTACCAGGAGAGCCCCCAGACGAGCCTGATCGCCCTGACGACGAATATGGTCGCCTGCATGCGGTTCTTTGATCGGCACCAGGAGGCCATCCCGTTCCTGTAGATTTTCCACTGGAACCACGGCGTCTCCACCCGGAGGCAGGCAGGCTCCCGTCATGATTCTCAGGCAAGTGCCTGGCTCCACATGAAAAGCGGAAGGATCGTCTCCGGCGTAGATTATGCCCATAACCCGGCGCGGCAAAAGCCCCTCCTCGGCCCGGAGCACAATGCCATCCATGGCACTGCGATCGAGGGCCGGATCATCCCGATCGGCATAAATGGCACCTCCGCAAGGGGTAGGCACCGAGGTTTCTAATAGGGTTAGGGCTTCGCTTAAGTCGATCATGTCCTCCATCTAAACAGGAATGTGACAGGACTAAACCCCAGCTCAGGTAGACTGGTTAGATTCGTGAACCGGCCGGGGCTCTCGAACGCAAGATTTGACCGGCCCACCCCGGAGGCATCGGATGGATCTTTTCGCCAGACTCAGCCAGACCAAGAGCGAGCCTTGGCTATTGCAAGGTTGGTTCCCTGGACAGAGTCTCGAGCTTGCTGGAGCCTTTGCCCAAGGTGGTGGCCTTGGCGTATTGAGGGTCCCCGCCTTCCCCGGCGAGGGGGAACTGGAGGCCTGGATTGAAAAAGCCAAGGGCGCTGGTCTCGATCTAAAGGGACTCCGGGATCGCTTCCGCGAAGTGGTCGAGCAAGCCAAGCAGCGGAGCGTGCCCTTCCTAGCCCACGGACCTGAGCCTTCTCAGCGCCTTTTGGAATACCTGCGAGGCTGCGGCATTCCCCGGTTGGCCTTTGTGCAAGACCCCGAAGAGGCCGAGCGCACGGCCCAGGAAGGTGCCGACGCCTTGGTGGTGCAAGCCGGCAACGACCTTGCGGAACGCCTCGCGGAGATCCACCGTCGCACTGGCTTACCTTTATTAGCCGAAGCCGAAAAAGATCTGGCCCGAGCCAAGGAATTGCTCCAAATCGAAGGCGTGAAGGGGCTTCAGCTTCGTTCCCCTCTGTTGCTGCACGCGGCGGCCTCCGTGGAGCTGCCCGGTTTTTCGAAACTCGCCAGCATTCCTTCCGCAGTGCTTGGTGAAGGCGTGAAAGCCCTGCCGAGGCTGAAGATTCGCAATCTCGACCTCCCCTATCCAATCATTCAGGGCGGCATGGGGGTGGGCGTTTCCTGGGAGGGTCTGGCTGGTGCTGTGGCTCGCACGGGGTGCGTTGGCATCGTTTCAGCGATTGGCACCGGCAATCACTTTCCCGACATGGTCGAACTGCGTCAGGGCAGGCCACTCGGGCCTGAGAATCTCAATAACAGCGAAGCCCTTACTCGTATTGTCAAGGAAGCCATCCGGCGCTCCGAGGGCAAGGGTGCCGTGGGCGTGAATATTCTGTGCGCCATCCAAGGCTACGAGCGGGTGGTGCGTGCCTCGGTGGACGCCGGAGCCCAGTTGATCATTTCCGGTGCAGGCCTGCCCCTCAACCTTCCGGGTTATGTAGGAGATGCCGATGTCGCCTTGCTGCCCATCGTGTCCTCGGCCCGAGCCCTGGGTCTGATCTGCAAGACTTGGCAGCGGAAATTTAACCGCCTTCCGGATGCCGTCGTGCTCGAAGGCCCCGAATCAGGCGGCCACCAAGGTTTCAGCGCCGAGCAGATCGCAGACCCTGCCTTCTCCCTGGAAGCCCTTCTGGGTCCCGTGATCGAAGAACGCAACAAGTGGGGCGATTTCCCCGTGATCGTTGCCGGCGGCGTTTGGGATCGGGCCGATATCGACCGATTCCTGGCCCTAGGCGCGGGGGGCGTGCAAATTGCCACCCGTTTCATCGGCACCCTGGAATGCGACGCGGATGCCAACTTCAAGGAAGTGATCCTGAAGGCGGAAAAGAAAGATATTCAGCTCGTCAAATCCCCCGTGGGAATGCCAGGCCGAGCGGTCGTGGCTGGCCTCCAGGCCTCCATGCTGGATGGCACCGCGCCGAAGATTCGCTGCATCAGTGACTGCGTTTCCCCCTGTGAACATGGCGTGGGTGCGCGGGAAGTGGGCTACTGCATTGCGGATCGCCTGGAAGACGCACGCAGCGGCAAAAAGGCCACGGGGCTATTTTTCACCGGTAGCAATGGCTGGAAGCTCAAGGAGCTGGTCAGCGTGCGAGAACTGGTAGCAGAACTAACCCAGGATTTTTAATCGACAAATCCTGGAACGCCGGGGCTCCCTGGCGCAAACTCAGGGTATGACCGACGGCGATAGTATCCGCGAAGTCGTCCTCCGCGAGGGGGAGGATATAGCTTCGGGTCCTGAAGTCTGCCCCACCCAAGAGGGTGCCTACCAGAATGTTCGCCAAGCCTTTCTGCAGCATCACCCCGATGGTGACGTGGTGCTGCTGGACAAGGCCTTCAAGGTCGGGAAAGTTGCTCACGAGAGCCAGCGTCGCAAGAGCGGTGAACCTTATTTCTTCCATCCCTTGGCCGTGGCCCAAAGCCTAGCGGAATGGCGGTTGGACGCCGTGACCGTGGCCTGCGGGATACTCCACGACACCGTGGAAGACACCCTGATGACCCAGGAGGATGTCCGCAAATCCTTTGGCGAAGAAGTGTCCGAGATCGTGGATGGTCTCACCAAGATGTCCAAACTGGATTTCACGGACCGCACGCTAATGAACGCCGAAAACGTTCGCAAGCTGCTGGTGGCCATGGGCAAAGATGTGCGCGTGTTGTTGGTTAAGCTCGCGGATCGCTTGCACAACATGCGGACCCTTGGCTCCATGCGGGAGGAGAAGCGTCGCCGCATCGCCCGTGAAACCCTGGAGCTTTTCGCCCCGCTGGCCAATCGGCTTGGCATGGGCGTCGTTCGTGGGGAATTGGAAGATCTGTCGTTTGCCACCCTGGAACCCATGCGCTATCAGGAACTGCAAAAGGCTGTTGAAGACAAACGAATCAAGAACCAGGTGCTGATGGAGGAGATTCAAAACACCCTGGAAACGGCTCTAAAAGCGCAAGGAATCAAGGCTGAAGTTTACGGACGCGTGAAGCACCTCTACGGCATCTGGCGCAAGATGGGCGTTCAGGAAAAGGGCCTGGAAGAAATTCATGATTGGCTGGCCTATCGCATCATCTGCCCCGATCGCGCCGCGTGCTATACCGCCATGGGGCTGGTGCATGCCCTCTACAAACCCATTCCGGGCCGCTTCAAGGACTACATCAGCCTACCCAAGGAAAATGGCTATCAGAGCATCCATACCACCGTCTTCATGCCCAGCGGCGATAGCTTCGAGGTACAGTTCCGCACCCACGAAATGCACGAGCACGGGGAAGCCGGCATCGCCTCGCACTGGACCTACAAAGAAGGTCGCATCGCCAACCGTCAGGAAATCAATCAGGCTTCGTTCCTACGCCGCATGGTGGAACTGCACCAGGACGCCAGGGATAGCCGGGATCTCTTAGCGAATCTCAAGGGTGAACTGTCCTTCAGCCGCATCCAGGTCTTTACGCCCAAGGGCGATCTGCGCAGCCTTCCCGAAGGTTCCACGCCCATCGATTTCGCCTACGCCATTCACACGCAAGTTGGCCATCACTGCGTGGGCGCCAAGGTCAACGGACGCATGGTGGCCCTGCGCTATCTCCTGGAAAATGGCGACCGTGTGGAAATCCTTACACGGGCTGACCACAAGCCCAGTCGGGATTGGCTCACCATCGTCAAGAGTGCCAGCGCCCGCAGCCGCATTCAGGCCTTCATTCGGGAAGAGGAACGTGCCCATGCCATCGTCATGGGCAAGGAACGCCTCGAGCGAGATTCCCGCACCCACAATATCCATCTTGATGATCCGCTGGTGCACGCCAGCCTCGAGGCACGGCTCAAGGAATTGCGCATCAACAGCTGGGAAGCGTTTTACGCGGCGGTGGGTTTCAACCGCATTACCGTCCATCGGCTGCTCGAACCACTGTTGCCGGAAACGCACCGTAAAAATGAAGACAAGGCCCCGACCCTGGGCAACGATACGGTGCTGGTCGATGACAACGTCGGTGTGCTTTACGTGCTGGCCCAATGTTGCAAACCGATTCTCGGCGATGAAATCGTGGGCTACACCACCCGAGGCCGGGGCATCAGCATCCATCGTTCGGTGTGTCCCCATCTGCTTTCCGCCGCCATGAATCCCGAGCGCTGCGTGAGTGTGGCTTGGGGCAAGCAAAGCAAAGGTGTATTCGATACCGAGGTGGTGGTCACCACGGAAGATCGCCCCGGCATGGTGGCTGCGGTTTCCGATGCCATTCAGCATGCGGGCTTCAGCATGCAACGCTTCAACGCCTCCACTACGGAAGGCGGCGCGGGCCTTTTCCACATCGCCCTGCGCGTCAAGGACCGCAACCACATCGTGGAACTCATGAGCGCCGTGCGACGGTTAAAGGGCGTCTTCACGGTTGAACGGGTGCGGGGGTCCATCTTCGGGTCCACCCGTTGAAGGGTTCGCCCTGGATTCCTCCAACTGAGGCGCTTCCCATTCCCTGGGCCTCGATAACGGCCAGTCTTCGAATGGCGAATCGTCAACCTTCACCGCACAAGCTAAGCCCGTGGCTGCCCGAATCCCCCCGCCGAGCCGCCGTGGCTGTTTTGCTCTGGGGTGATGATGCCGGAGCCCGGCGCATCTTGCTGGTACAGCGCGGTCACTCGGCGCCCCATCACGCGGGAGAATTGGCCTTTCCGGGCGGTATGGTCGAACCCGCCGACCGCGACTTGCCCGCGACGGCCCGGCGCGAGTTGGCCGAAGAATTGGGCATCACCAAACAGCTCTGGGAATTGGGTTGCTTCCCCGATGGCGTGGCCAAGGCTAGAACTCGCTTCACGCCGGTCTTTTTCCGCTGGGATACCCTCGAACCAAATTTCGAATTGGGCTACGAGATTCATCAGGCCCTTCTGCTGCCTTTGAGGCCTTTGCTCAGCGCCCCTTGGGAGAAGGAAAACCTTGAACACCAGGGCTTGGTGCTTGATAGTCATCGCTTGGAATTAACGCAGGCCCCGCTCTGGGGGGCCACGGCCTTTGTGCTGAAGGCATGGCTAGACCTGCTGAAGGTCTGATACCCTCAGTTCATGCGCTTCCTCGGCAGTCACGTTATCCATTTCTTTCTGATGGGCCTCGGTATTTCCGCGGTGCTGGGGTTGCTGACTCCCACGCTGCGCCCCGAGCGCACCAAGGCCAGCATCCTCAAGCATGCCGCGGGCCTGCTCGGCATCGGCTTGGCACTCGCCTGGGTTATGTATTTGCTGCCTCTTAAGCCTGTCAGGTTCTAGCCGTGTTCCAGGAAGCTCGAGCCCGCATCACCCGGGCCCAACGAGCCTTCCGCCACGTCACGCTCCTCGGATGGCGCCGCTTCGCTGTAGCCTTTCCGCGCCTTGGCCGTGCCGTCGACTTTTCTTGGGAAGTGCTCAAGAAGTATTACAAGGATGATTGCTTCAGCTATGCGGCTGGGCTCAGCTTCTGGCTCATCATCAGCCTCGTGCCCATGAGCACCCTGCTCTTCAAAATGCTGGGCCTAATCCTTGGCACGGGTGCCTACACGGTGCCCACCCAAGGGGTGCTGGAAACCATTGTGCCCTTCCTGCCCCCAGGCTTTGTCGAGGATTCCATCCGTAACAGCCAGCAGGTGGGCGGCCTGGGATTGTCCCTTCCCGTGCTCCTCTTTGGCAGCTACTGGGGCATCGGCCAGCTCGACACAAGTCTTGCCCATGTCTTCGGGCTCCGCATCAAGAAACACCGACAGACTCGCAAGAACCCGCTGTTTCGCCAAATCACGTTTCTCGTGGGTGGAATGATCATCCTGGTGCTGTTCATCGCCCTACTGGTGGGCGGCGCAATCAGTCGGCATCTGCCCTTCCGCCAAATGGATTTTTTGCCCTATCTGCCGCCAATCCTTTGCTTGTTCCTCCTTACGGTGCTGTTGCAGCACTTGCCTCGCCTGCATGTAAAGTGGCGTCACGCCTTCCTCGGCGCGCTTATTTCCACCACGCTCTGGTGGCTGGCCAAATGGGGTTTTGCCGTTTACCTGAAGCACACGTTTACCTGGGGCATCATGTACGGCTCCATGCTGAGCATGGTGGCAGGGCTCACGTTTCTCTATTATTCGAGCGCCATTTTCCTGCTGGGTGCCGAGATCACGGCCGCCTTCTACCGCCATGAATCGGGAACCACCGCTAGACTCCGGATTCCAGACTATCTGCGGGAACCAAAGCCCTGAAGAGGCAACCTGGTTGGCTCTGGAAAAATTAGTCCCCGTTGTCCTTGCTGTGGCTGCTGGTGGGGATATCGAAGGCATCGAGCCGGTATTCATTGATCTTGTTTCGCACGGTGCGCAGCGCGATATCGAGCTTTTGAGCACAATGGGTGCGGTTGCCTTCCAAGGCCGCCAGTGTTGAAAGCAGCCAGAATCGTTCGAGCTCAGGAAGCGATAGGCCAAGAGGCAGGGCAACCAAGGTGCCCAGCGAAACATCCTTCAGCGGCTTCTGGGGATCGGCAACCACCACGCCCGAAGGAAGAGAGAGAGCGGCCGTCATGGCCCCCAAAGAAACCTCTGCGCACTCCAGCTCTGGAGGATCCTCGGGCAGACCTTCCATTTGTCCTGGTTCCAAAAGCCACCGAAGATCTTTTTCAGTGAGCGTGTGCCCCTGGAGAAGTACCACGCAGCGCTGAATGGCATTTTCCAATTCTCGGATGTTGCCTGGCCAACCATGACGCCCAAGGGCAGCCATAAAGCTGGGTGACAACTTGGGCGTGGTGCGATCATTTTCCCTGG
>JAUYES010000533.1 GCA_030691225.1 Holophaga sp.
GAAGGATCAGCAAATCACCATGGAAGACTGGAACTCGGACTTCTATGAGCGCGCCACGACCCATTTGGGGCACCACCTCGAAGGCCGCCCGATAGCCCAAGGTCTCGATTTCGGGCTCGTCGCCTTTGAGGATGGCCACCGTTTGTTCCATGAGTCCATTGAGGCCCAGATCACCCAGGCAAGCCACGGAGCGGAGGTGTGTTCCGGCGACTTCGCAAAAGCCATGCACCAGGGTCGGGAGCAGGGCCAAGACCAATTCCAGGGATTGACGCCCGCGCAAGGCTTGGTGATCACTGGGCCAACCACCCGCCAACGGCATGGGTTCCAAATTTTCAGGCGCGTTGTCCCGCAAGTCGAGAATCCGCCCTGGGAAGGTGGCCAATAATTCTGGAACGGCCGGATCGGCTACCACAATGACCAGATCGAGGCCTTCGAGCAGGGCAGGGTCCGGCGCAAAAACGACGATGTCGCTCTCCTCTTGTTCCACCGTGAGAGGGCCGGCAGACAGTGGCAAAACAGAGGCATCGCGATCTTCCAAAACCTTGACGAGTTCACGCCCCAGCATGGTTTGAGCGCCCAAGACGGCGAGTTTAAGCATGGATACCTCGATAAATATCGGTTTGGGCTTCGGTCATTAGACGCGCACTTCGGCGATTTCCGCCGCACGGTGATCGTGCAGGGCCGCTGCGATTTCCTTGCCCAGGAAGGCTTTTACCTGAGCTCCCGCGCGGCCCGTAAAGCGACTGGCATCGAGCATGGCGGCCAATTCTGGCTCGGTCATTCTCCACGAAGGATCAGCAGCCAGAATTTTCAATAGCGGATTGGGCTGGCCTTCTTCCTTGATGGCCTTGCCTGCTTCCAGGGCGGCCACGCGGAAGCGCTCGTGCAAATCCTGTCGATCTCCACCGCGCTTGACGGCCTCCATCAGCAGCACCTCGGCCGCCATGAAGGGCAGCTCCTGGTTAAGTCGTGCCTCGATCATCTTGGGATAGACCACGAGGCCCGACGCCACGTTCTTGTAGAGCACCAGGATGGCGTCCACAGCCAAGAGCCCCTGGCTGATGGTCAGACGGCGATGGGCACTATCATCCAGCGTTCGCTCCATCCATTGGGTGGCACTGGTCTGGTAGCTGGAGGGCATCAACCCGAGCACGAAGCGAGCAAGGCTATTGATGCGCTCAGAGCGCATGGGATTGCGCTTGTAGGGCATGGCGGAAGAACCAATCTGCGCTTTTTCGAAGGGCTCTTCGACTTCTTTCAGGTGCTGTAGCAAGCGCAGATCGCAGGCAAATTTACTGGCGCTGGCCGCCAAGCCGCACAAGACCTGACCGATGCGATCCTCCAATTTACGCGTGGCGGTCTGACCACTGATGGGAATGGCCGGAAAGCCCACCTTCTCGCAAAACCGTGCTTCGAGCGCTTCAACCTTGGAATCATCGCCTTCGAATAATTCCAGGAAGCTGGCCTGGGTGCCCGTGGTGCCCTTGATGCCACGCACCGGCGTGGTGCTAATGATGTGATCAAGATCCTCTAGATCCAGGAGCAGATCCTGAAGCCACAGGCAGGCGCGCTTGCCAACGGTAGTGGGTTGGGCTGGCTGGAAGTGGGTAAAGCCTAGGGTTGGCTGATCGGCCCACTGACTCGCGAACCCTGAGAGCGCCGCGATGACATCCTGGAGGCGGCGACGGATCAACTGCAGCGCCTCCTGGCTAATGAGCAGATCACCGTTGTCGGTCACGAAACAGCTGGTGGCACCCAGATGGATGATGGGCCGCGCCGCGGGTGCCTGCTCGCCCCAGGCATGAATGGCGGCCATCACATCGTGACGCTGAGCTGACTCATGCTTGGCGATGACCGCCAGATCGACATCCTCCTGTGTGGCCTTCATCTCGGCGATCTGAGCTTCGGTGACCGGTAGGCCCAGCTCCTTTTCGCTCTCCGCCAAGGCAATCCAGAGTCGCCGCCAAACCCGCATACGATAGAGCGGCGAAAGCAGGCGCACCATGGCCTTGGAGGCATAGCGGCTAGAGAGCGGGTGCTCGAAATGCTCAAGTTCGGCGAGATCGGATGACGGCAGAAAGGACATAAGTAGACTCCATCACTAGTTTCGCACAGGCCAAGTTCTGGATCTCACTCCTGAGCCGGTATCGCGACACAAGGTCCAAGACGGAAATAGAAACGTTGCCCCTTCCACGGACAATCCTCCTAAGACCAAGGCTCAAATTCTGTGAATGTTCCACATGGAACAGAAGCCATCCTTCTGTGAAAATGAAGCTTTGAGGTGGACCATGCCCATGTACGAAACCCTTCGAGTCAAGGATCCAGGCGTCTTTCAGGCGTTGGAACTGGAAGTCCAACGTCAGCGGCATCACCTGGAACTGATTGCCTCGGAAAACTATGCCTCCAGGGCTGTTATGCAGGCTATGGGCAGTCACTTCACCAATAAATACGCCGAAGGCTATCCCGGTCGTCGCTACTACGGTGGGTGCGCCAATGTCGACACGGTTGAGAATATCGCCCGCGATCGCGCCAAAAAGCTATTCGGCGCCGAACACGCCAATGTGCAGCCCCACAGCGGTGCCCAGGCCAATATGAGCGTTTATCTCTCGGCCCTGAAGCCCGGCGATGTTGTGCTCGGCCTAGATCTCGCCCACGGCGGCCATTTGACCCACGGTCATCCCCTGAACAGCAGCGGCATTCTCTACAAGTTCATCGGCTACCAGGTCCGGAAGGATACCGAGCGAGTCGACATGGAACAGGTCCGCGCCTTGGCTCTGGAACACAAGCCTAAGATGATCGTGGTGGGTGCCTCCGCCTATCCCCGAATTTTCGATTTCCCCGCCTTCCGTGAAATTTGCGACGAAGTCGGCGCGCTAATGATGGTCGACATGGCCCACATCGCCGGACTGGTGGCTACCGGACATCATCCCAGCCCCGTGCCCTACGCGGATTTCGCCACCACCACCACCCATAAGACCCTGCGTGGACCGCGTGGCGGCCTCGTGCTCTGCAAAGAGAAATACGCCAAGGATCTGGATCGTGCCGTATTCCCCGGCATCCAGGGCGCCCCCCTGATGCACGTTATCGCCGCCAAGGCCGTGGCCTTTGGCGAAGCCCTGAAGCCCGAATTCAAGGATTATCAGGAACAGGTGATCAAGAATGCAAAGGTGCTGGCCGACACCCTCTCCAGCAAGGGCTGGCGCATCGTTTCCGGCGGCACGGATAACCACCTGATGCTGATGGATGTTTTCCAGCAGGGCATCCTGGGTAGCGAAGCCGAAAAGGCCCTGGATCTGGCTGGGATCACCGTAAACAAGAACGGCATCCCCTTCGACCCCAATCCCCCACTCCGCCCCAGCGGTGTGCGCCTGGGCAGCCCCGCTGTCACCACCCGCGGCATGAAGGAAACCGAAATGGCCATGATCGGTGATTGGATCGATATGGCCCTCAAACACCGCGCCGATGAATCCGCCGTGGCCCGCATCCGCGAGCAGGTCTTCCATCTGACGGACCAGTTCCCAATTCCCGAATAGACATCTCTGCTTACAGAAAGAGGGGGCCAATCGGCCCCCTCTTTTAATTGGCTATCAGGAATAACTTTTCTGGTTTTCGTTTATCGATGGTGTAGCTGAAGGACTTCAGAAAGCTTTGGCCCAACAAGCCGTCAATGCCCACATCGGCCGGGCGAACGGCCGCAGCCGAAACGTTGGCCAGGGTCTGGCCCAAGGTGGTGAGTTTCGGAATGGTGAAATGCCGGCCCTGGAGTCGCAAACCGCCCACCACGATCAGGCTGACCGACTCGGCCTGGGCGCCGCCCAAACCGATGGCATCGGCAATCTCCTGGCTAAGAATCGTCTCTGTGGCGCCGGTATCAACAATGAGCCAGCAGGGTTCATCCTGAACCTGGGCCTCAACAACGATCAAGCCTTTGGGATTCAGGGACTGGCCTGCGATGGCCCATTGGCCCAATTCGCGGCGGATGGCACGAACCTTGGATAACGAAGCCGTCAGTTCGGGACCTTCTGCCTTGCGAAGGGCCGTTCGAACCTCGGCCAGGAGCCGATTTACGCGCACAAAAAAGGCAATGTCTTCACCGGATTTGACAAATTTTTCGAAATCCTGAACCCGAAGATTGATGGCCTCCTGATTGGCCATGATCTGGGTTCGCTCGTTATCCAATTCGGCTTTGGTCTTGGCGGCAAGCGCATTGAACTCGGCGATGGCACGCTGGCCCGCTTCGTTCAAGGCATTCACTTTCCCCGCAAAGGCATTGCGAGCGTCGATGCGAACAGCATACTTAGCATTCCCGGGTTTGTCCGCCCCGTCAGGGATAGACGCCTTGAGTTCGGCGTCGAGTTTGGTCAACTCTGCAAAGGCCGTTCGGCCCGGAGCTGTGGCCTGTTCCATCTTGGCCCGTGCCTCGGCCAACTCAGCATTGGCCCGTTTCGAACGGCCATTAAAGGCTTCGATTTCCTGGTTGGACCGCTCCCGCGCCTCATCCGCCCGAGGCCCCCGAAAATGACGGTTCAGCACCTGTTCAATTTCTGCGATGCGCCCGTCAAAGGGCGCCTGTGCCTGAAGCCCCAGGCCCGCAACCAATACCAAGGAAAGGCTTCGGGCCGGAAACATACCATCCTCCTAAGCAACAGGCCGCTTTCGCGGCCCGTTCATTTCAGGAAAAACTACCAACCAAGAAGATACGCGAAGATTAGCGGCGCAACGATCGTGGCATCGCTTTCAACAATGAATTTGGGGGTTTCGATACCCAACTTGCCCCAGGTGATTTTCTCATTGGGCACGGCACCACTGTAGGAACCATAGCTAGTTGTGGAATCGCTGATCTGGCAGAAGTAGCCCCATAGCGGCACCTCTGTGCGCTCCAGATCTTGGTGCAACATGGGCACCACGCAAATGGGGAAATCGCCCGCGATGCCGCCACCGATCTGGAACATACCCAAGGGGGCGTTTTTCGTGACCTTGGTGTAATGGTCCGCCAACCATGTCATGTACTCGATGCCGCTGCGGACGGTATGGACATTTTTCACATCGCCGCGGATGACGGCGGCGGCGTACATGTTGCCCAGCGTGCTGTCCTCCCAGCCTGGAACCACGATGGGCACGTTCTTTTCGAGGGCCGCCAACATCCAGGAGTTCTTTGGATCGATCTGATAGTGCTCCACGAATTTGCCAGCCTTCAGCACCTTCTGGAAAAACTCATGGGGGAAGTAGCGCTCGCCCTTTGCATCGGCATCCATCCAGACTTCCAGCATGGCCTTTTCCATGCGGCGCATGGCTTCCATCTCGGGAATGCAAGTGTCCGTCACTCGGTTCATGTGGCGATCGAGCAGGCCCTTTTCATCCTCGGGTGTGAGATCTCGGTAATGGGGCACGCGCTCGTAAAAATCGTGGGCCACCAAGTTGAAGATGTCTTCTTCCAGGTTGGCGCCAGTGCAGGTGATCAGGTGAATCTTGTCCTGACGGATCATCTCGGCCAGGGATAGGCCCAGTTCGGCGGTGCTCATGGCACCGGCGATGGAGATCATCATCTTCCCGCCATTTTCCAGGTAAACCCGATACCCCTCGGCGGCGTCGATGAGTGCGGCAGCGTTGAAATGACGGTAGTGATGCTGGATGAAACTTCCAACGGGACCGAGCGCGGGTTTGGACATGGGCAACCTCAAGAAAGGGAGAGTCTAGTCGACGGTGATGGATTTGGAGACGTTTTTGGGGGCATCGGGATGAACACCGTGGTCCACCACCTGCAGGCGATCCAGGTATTCCATTTTCAGCACGGACATCCGGAAGGCCAAGCGCTGAAGCAGCACGCTGGCAGCGAAGACAAACAGATTGGAATCACCTGACGCAGGCACTTCCAGGAACTGCGACCAGTAATGTTCCTGGCCCATGGGCTTGCCGTTGGCGGCCATGGCCAGTTCGGCGTTCTTCTCGGCAATCAGGATGATGTCGGCGCCCCGGATTTTGTGGGTGTGGATCTGGCTGATGGTGATCCGAATATCACGTTCGTCGGGCGGACAGACGAACAGCAACGGGTAGTTTGAAAAGCGCCGTTCGACGAGCTCAGGCCAAGCCTTCAGCGACTCAAGGCCTCCAGCAAAAGGCGTATCGCCCCGCTGTGCTTCGTAGGTTTCCAGCAACCCCGCCAAATCATGAATGGAGAACAGTGTGTTCTTCCCAAGGATCGTGTTGGGTCCGTGTTTGAACTCCGCTGCGTCATAACCCTCGGCGTGATTGAGTACGACCTCACGAATCTTCAGGGCGCCTTCCCGAGCCAAACCAATGAGGCCAGTGCCCAGGATATGCAGGCTGGGCTCCAGGAATAATCGCTGCGCCGCCGCCTCGACATCCTTCTCGCCGTGACCCAGGGTCTCCAGGATTAGTGCGCGGGCCTCGCTCAGTTTTTCAACAATCTTGCGTTCATTAAGCGAAAAACTAGCGGCCAACACGTACAGGACGGCCACCTGATTCAGGAAACTCTTGGTTGCCGCCACTGCGATTTCTGGGCCGCATAGAATCGGCAGGTAGAACTCGGAAAGCTCCTGGGGAATACGGCTATTTTCGTTGTTCACCAGGGAAATGCGGCGCAGGGCGGGAATTCTGGCGCGCACATCCTGAAGGATATCGACAAGATCCTTGGTCTCTCCTGATTGTGTGATCGCAACGAGCAGATCCGCCGGGTTCAGCCCATTCATATACATGGAGCGGAACATCCCAGGATTGCATGGGAAAACCGCGACTCCAGCCAAATTATTGAAAAAATAACCCGCCGTAAGTGCTGCATGATAAGAGGTTCCAGATGCCACCAAGAAAACGCGACCCCCATTTTTCTGGGCCTCACGGATGGCCTTCACCAGATCCAGCAGATGTTGAGTGACCCGACGGCGCTTTTTCCAAATGATGACCAAGTCCAAGAGGGCCAAGGCCTCCCAGGCCTCGGGTTCCAATCGCGCTAGGTCGGCCAACAGGGCTCGTTCGTCCGATACGCAACGAATGGGTTGAGTTGTCCACACGGCTTTGTGTGATTTCACGCGGTCTGCCAGTTCCAAGTACACCGGGTCGACCTGCAGCGCGGCAAAGGCTTGGCGAAGGCTCGGCTCGTCGCCAGCCTCATAGAGCTTCATGACCTTATCGACCAGAGCCTTGCAGAGATCGATTCGATCCTCAAAAGCAGCGAAGAGCCCCTCGGTTTCGGGTGAACGGAAATAGTAGCGGATGATCTCTTCCAGGTTCTCTGGTGACGAAGCGATTTCCTGATCCATAAAATACTGGAAAGGCGCCCGCAGGCCTGTATCCCGCACGTTCAACTTGGATCGCTTGGGACGCGGAGTGGCAAAACTGACCGCCCCACTGAGCTTGAAAATCACGTATTCCCGCTCCGTGAACCAGATGCCTTCCCCTTCTGCCAAGGGAATTAGCATGCGGGTCTTGGACAGGACCGAGGTCAAATCGCTGGAAACCACGACAAATTCACCAAAGGCATCGGTGCCGATGCCCGCGTAGAGCGAAGAACCCGACTTGACTGCCACGACTCCCATTCCGTGCGGATCCGCAAAGGCCGCAGCATAGGAGCCTTCCGCCTGGGCATTGGCTTTTCTGGCAGCATCCATCAACAGGAATGCGCTATCTGGGATCGCAGCTCCGGGCTTCAAGACGGCATGGCAGGCTTCTAATACTGGTATTGGATTCGCCACATTCTCCGCGTAAAAGTGCTCAGCCAGATGGGTAATCATCTCGCCGTCGTTATCGGAAACCACCTGATGTCCCTGACTGGTGAGGTAGGGTTTCAGGGTGTCCGTATTGGAGATATTGCCGTTGTGGGCACCCACGAATTTGATCTTGCAAGCCATGAGGTGCGGCTGGCAATTTACCTCGGTCACGGCGCCATAGGTGGCCCACCTAACCTGACCGATGAAGCGCTGGCCGGATTCCTGGTCGATGCCCATTTCGGGGACGACTCGGCTCGGTGCGCCGACCTTTTTTAGCAGGCGAATGCCATGATCCTGACAAATGAAGGCACCGCCGGTCGAGTCGTAACCTCGGTACTCGAGGCGTTTGAGAAGCTCACCACCCTCAAAACCAAGGGCTGGGTTATCCGTTTTGTAGCAGATCGAGACAATCCCACACATAAATTGACGCTCCTAGTTCCCGATTCGCTTAATGAATTCAGCTTGGTTCACAACGTATCGGGTGTGGGTGCCTTCCCCGATCTTGCCTTGCTCATCCCACATTTCACCCGTGAAGGTGATCTTTTTACCCTCGACCTGGGTAATCGTCACCATGCACCGGACCTTTTGCCCGATGGGTGTGGCCTTAAGGTGCCGCACGGCTACTTCGATACCTACGGTGCCCTGTCCTTCTGGAAGTTTGGGGTCCACTGCTTGGAGCGCCGTGCATTCGAATAGGGCCACCAGGGATGGTGTGCTGAAAACATCGAGTGCACCGGAAGCCACTGCGGCAGCCGATTCGCGTGCCTCGGAAGTTTTTTCAAACTGGTGGGTAAGGCCAGGTTTAATGGCATCGTTCATCGAAATACTCCAAGCCTAGAAACTCATCCGTTGGAGCAAGGCGGCGCCCGCCACGGCAACCAGGATGATGCCAATCACTCCGAGTAGGAGAAGGATTCCCATGAGGGTCACGCCAGTCCAAAACCGACTGCGAGGGCAGTCCTCTCCCCACAAAAGGCAAACTGGCCCACCATACATCAGGCCCGAAATAAGCCCGAGCAGCACAAACCCAAAACAACCGCCAGAAAGTATGCCTGCTCCCCAGAGCAGACCCCATCCAGCCATGACCCAACCCACGGCCCATTTGCGAATCTGCGGCAGATTCATTAGCAGGGCAATTCCCAGTCCCGTGTTGACCAGCATGACAATGCTGTCACCGATTCCATGTCTTCCCAGGGCGTAGGCCGCCATTCCCAGGATGCCCGAGAGCAACAGAAAGCCTCCGGCGATTTGGAGCCGAAAGCGCACGGGGCCCTCTTCATCCTGGGCAAAATCCGAAGGTTGGTTGAAGCGAAAGGCCGGTTCTGCAGGAAGGCTTTGTTCGGGGGAAACCATGACCGGACGCGGGCGCAAGGGGCGAACGTCCAAATCCAACGCAATACCCGGTGAAGCCAAACTAGCACCCGGGTTTGTCTCTTGAAGCTCGGACCTGGAACCCCCCAGCAATTGCCCAAGAGACACCCAAGACTCAGCCTCGCCCTCGGGGCGAGCTGAGTCTTCCGATGAAAAAATTCTTTGCGCTAGGGCAACCTCGAGGCTCGATAGCGTTAGGCCCGAAAATTCTCGCCCATCACGGGTGCGAACAGTGAATGTCCCGGGCTCCAAGGGCTACTCCAGGCCTAGCTTCTGGGGCTCCCCACTTTCGTCTGGCCCGGGTTTGGCAGTCTCGACTTCAGCAGAGAGATCGATATCCTCCTCCTCATCCAAGGCCTGGGCCTGAGCATCGATCATCGCTAGACCTACGACCCGATCGTTTTCGGAAGGTAGATTGAGGAGTTTCACCCCCATCGCCGCTCTACCCGTTTTGCGCACTTCATTGATGGCAAAGCGGATGACCATGCCTTCCTGTGAGATGAGCAGGCAACCTTCGCCCGGCTTGACCAGCACAGACCCAACCACACGGCCATTGCGAACCCCAGCACGGATATTGATGACACCGGTGCCACCGCGCCCCTGTAAACGATAGTCCTGAAGCAAGCTGCGCTTACCGTAGCCCTTTTCGG
>JAUYES010000435.1 GCA_030691225.1 Holophaga sp.
GGGAGCGCGCACTGCGCGCGATACCTGGAGGATAGGGCCGCATCGGCGAAGCCGATGGCGGGGGCGCAGCCTCGAGGACCAGAGGTCCGAGCCACGAATACCTGGGACGGTGAATAGGCGTTCCTACCTCATGATACCGATGGCAAGGCTCCAAACCCTTCCGACCCTTACCGCTCGCCCTGTCGCCGCAGGCAAGCTGAATATTTCCGGTCGGAGTCTTTCATATGGCCGATAAGCCAATTCTTTATGAAGATCGGAAAGGCCATTCCGCTTATGGTTCCGGCTAGGAATTGGCGAAGGAGGCTATTGGCTTCTTCCAGGAGCTGCTGGTGTTCGGCCATGTGGTTTTCCAGGTCTGGGTAGCTCGCTTCCGTAAGCGCCGCCTCTTCCTGGTGGAAGTGTGATCGAATCTCCTGAATAAGGTGTTCCATGAGCTTGGCCGCGCGGTTTCGGTCGCGATCCTCGTTCAGCGTTTCATGAATTCGATTGAGGATATCGGTTAAGCGCTTGTGGTCCTGATCGAAGCGGGCAATGCCTACGGAGTGATCGGCTGGAAACCACACAAAAAACGGATCATCGCTGGATGGCTTTGGTTTCGATTTGAAAAATAACATTTGCGCCTTCCCCCAAGCACCACCGGAACCCATCGTGGAGAGGAGTGGCCGCTCGTCTAATGTTGGGCACAAGAAGTTGGTTACAGCAACAAATTTGCAAACGCATTGCAGCCAGTTGTTCGTGTCCTTTGGGGAGAATGAGTGCCCATGTGATTCGAAGGATTTGTGCGGTTATTCAATACTCATCCGCGCCCACATCGGGAGGATTCGAGCGAGTTTGGCCATCGATATCCAGGGCTAAGTTCGAGAGCACAGCGCGAAGAAGAAAAGTCTGTACGGAATTTTTCGGAGGCATTTCAAATCTACCTTCAGTGTTTTTTTGTGTTGCGGGCTTCAAGGCCGAGTGGCCAGCCACGCCTGGAATCGGTGGTAATAAACATTCAGCAAGGGCATAAATTCTTGGCTGAGCTTATTGCCTGGACTTCCCGCTGTGCCCCCAGGTCCTGGATGCGGATCACCGGCATTCTGGTAGTACCCCGAATAGCCAAAATTTGAAGAGCCTGGTGCCACCACGTGCTGAATGGAGTAGTTCCCGGGGCTACCCACCACGCGGTGGTGGTTGTCAGGGCCGGTGATTACATTATAAAAGTCCAAGACGTATACGTTTTTATTCGCGTAATCCAGCTCCTGAAGCCATTGGTGCACAAACCAATTGTTTAGAGCACGGGCGTTCGCGGCGTAAGCTGTGTTGCTGAAATCAGGATTGCTGCTTTCAGCGGGCCCAAAGGGCGGCGGCGTAATTAGGACAAACATTTTGTTTGGGTGCCGTTTGAAATAATTAACCAGATCAATGTATAGAGCCTTGATGTTGGAAAGCGTGTGCGAATCCGACCAGGGCGGAGCCACCTTAAGGTCTGTCCAAGGCACGTTATTTCCATTTTTAACGGCCGATGAGATATGGGTTGGCTTGAACAGAATGACGGTGTTTTCTCCCCCAGGATTGGGCAAAGTCCTTGGGTAGGCCGTGCCCATCGAAAAGGCGTTATCGGCCGTGAATACGGATTCCAGGATGTTTTGTGATCTCGTTTTTCCGTTGCCTTGCAGGGTGCTGTCGGCGAAGCAACGGTACAGACCAGAATGCCCCGTGCCGATTTCAAGGAGCGAATCCCCACGGTTCGAAAATACGTTTTCGTTCGCAACCGCATCCCAATCTCGGTCAAGATCGCTCACGTAATAGTTGTTTTCAGCCAATCGGCCACCGAAATTGCCATATTGGTTTTCATGATCAAGCCCCAGCCATCCGCGACCAATGGACGCATGGATCATGGCAAGTTTTACGGTGCTAGTGGGCGGATTGATATTGATGGCGGTGCCCGCCGCGCTTGTATCCACCGTCAGGGGTGCACTTTTGGCACTGACATTCAGCGCGCTATCAAAGGCACTAACGGTGTACTGGTAAATGCCACTTGTGGGAACGGTATCGGTGAAACTCAGGGCCTTCGTTATCGCTACATGGGTGCCATTGCGATAGACGTGGTATCCAGTGGGCTCTCCAGTTGCTGCGCTCCAGGAAAGTGTCACGGTTGTGAGGGAAGGCACCAAGGCGTTTAACCCGTTTGGAATGCTTGGGGCTGTCGTGTCAACCGCAGCCGTGATTCCGGATTGAATCACTGATGCCAGTGCGCGACGCCCGGCGTCATTGGGATGAATGCCATCGTGACAATATTCCGGGTGACCGATGAAGGGCGTGAAGCAATCGATGCCTCGCACGCCCGGAATGGCTTTGACGAGGTCCATCACCCGGGGTGCCACCTGGTTTTCCATGACTGCCGGATCAATGCCGTAATTATGGTTGAAGGCAGGAATCGGAGCGCAAAGGAATACCGTGGGGTTGGAGGGTAGGGTGGTGAAACTCGTGACTATCCTGGTGAGATCCGTTTCGTAATGCTGCTGATTCACCCAGTTCAACGCCTTGGAATCATTGGTTCCCAGCTTGATGATCACGATCTTGGGATTCGAGGCGAGTGCATTGCGGTACGGCTCTTGGTTTACATAGGGGAAATCGCCGTGGCCCGGACCCAGCGCCGTGGTCGCACTCACACCGAAATTAAAAACCACATGATCGTTCGATAACAATCCGGACAGCACTCGGGGATATCCGCCTTCCGTGATGCTATCCCCCACGCATGCCACCACCACCTCTGTGGTGTTCTGTGCTGGGGAGGTGGAGAAGGAGAAATGATTGAGATTGAGAAGGGAATTGGTGCTTCCCCTGAACACTAGGTACAAAGAGTGGATTCCCGTTACAGCACTGATGGGGTAGGACCTCGTCTTCCAGGCTTGCCAATCACCCGTACTGGGCACTGCGCAGGTTCCCAGCAAGGTGCCGTTGACGCTATCTAAGCGGATTTCGATCTGGCTGCCCGAGTTTGCGCTGGCAATGCGGGCGTTGAAAGAATGGGCGCCACTGCCGAAGTTCAGGTTGTTGTAAACCGCGTAGGATCCGTTAGAGATCCCGGTCAGATTGCTACCCCCCTCCGCGCAAGCCTCAGGGCGGATAGCGTTGCTGACCGACGTGTAATCCTCGGCCTCGATGTTGCCAAAAGCATCCTTGCCGCCACTTGCTGCCAGGGTTGTTACATTCACCGTCTGGCACTGGGCGCTGATGTTATCGGCCGCATCATAGGCCGCGACAGTATAGGAATACTGCGTTGAAGCCGTGAGTCCCGTATCTTGGAACGAGGCTATGGTGCTCGTGTTGATCTGGGTTCCATCACGGAAAATCCGGTAGCCCGTGACGGCTACGTTATCGGTGGAGGCCGTCCAGGTGAGTGTGAGGCTAGTGGTCGTCACGGCGCTGGTGGCGAGACCACTGGGGACACTGGGGGCCTGAGTATCGGCAGCCGGGGTTACGGTCACGGTGGTCGTGGCGGTGCTGCTACCGATGGCGTTGGTGGCCGTGAGCGTGTAGGTGAGGGTCGACGCAGGATTTACCGTCCGGCTAGTTCCTGTTACAACGCCGATGGTTTGATTGATGGAAAGGCTGGTGTGCCCGGTCACGCTCCAGCTCAACGTGCTGCTTTGCCCGGCCGTGATGGTGGCGGGGGTAGCCGCGAAGGAGCCGATTGCAGGGGCGGTGGCGATTGGTGTCGTGGGCTCGGTTTTCCCGCCCCCACCGCATGCCAGGGCTCCGAGTAGGGTTAGCGTCAACCCTAGACCACCAAGCATCCGGATAAGGCGGCGTGGTGTGGGCGTGATGGTCCTTGGCATGGAAACCCTTTCTTGACGATTCGGAGAAAGTTGAACAGGTACACCTGTTCCAATCTCGTGAACCTAAGGGTGGCTTTCGATGGTTTGTTTTGGGTCCCGTTGTATACATTGGGACGCGGGAAAAGCCGAATTCCTGGATGCTTCAATGCCGGAGCGCGTCAAATTCCCTTTGGATGAAGGCGTGTGCCTGGGGATGGGTTAGAGGGTGGATAGGGGTGTAGAGTGGAGTCAAACCATCCCATTCCATAACAACCCTCGGTCGGAGTCCCCGTTGAGTGATTCAGCCCTGTGTCCATCCTGTGGCGCGTCCGAATTAGGGCAATTCTGTTCTAACTGCGGTCAAGCTCGCATCCACGCCAATGATCTAACCGTGAAGCATCTGTTTCACACGGTGATGCACGAATTGTTGCATGTGGATGGACGGGTTTGGAGAACGCTGCGTTTGTTGCTGTTGAAGCCAGGGCAGGTCGCTTTGGAATATCTCGAAGGCAAACGAACGACTTACATTCCTCCGTTCCGTCTTTTCCTGGTGGTGTCCCTGGTGATCCTGCTGCTGTTGCAGGCATCTGTGTATGACTTGAATAGCATCGTCGCCCAGGTGCCGGTATTCAAGAAGGCACTGGCCTGGGGGGCGGAGCAAGCTGGGATGAGGGTCGACACCTACTTCGCCCAGTGCAACGCACGTTTCCAGGGCATCTTGCGCATCAATTTTCTATACGTGGATACCAGCGTTACCATCCTGTTGGCCGCTCTTTTGTGGCGTCGGCAACGACCGGCGATCGGCGCCCATGCCGTGTTTTTTCTCTACACCAACACCGTGGTGGCGCTGGGGTCTTCTCTCCTTGTCTGGTTGGGTTCTCGGCTTGTGCCGGGGAAATGGAACTTCCTTTTTGGTGCTGCGACCATTCTTTTTAGTGTGGTCTACATGAGTTTAGGTATCCGCCGCTACTACGGACAGAGTCGCGGCTGGACACTACTCAAGGTGGCCATCGTGATTCTGGTTTCCATGTTTTTCAATCTCCTGGCCTTTCTGGCGGCCCTGCTGATTTCTCTGCCTATCTTGAAATACGCTGCTGTCCGGGGCGTTTGAAGGCGGGGTGATCGATCGCGGTGCATGGGTGGGTTACTGGGTTTCGATTCGGCTCGGTCATGTAGGTTGTTGCCACTGTCAGGCCCAACCGCGATGGGCTTATACCGTTTTGCGTTCAGCAAGATAAAAATTGCCAAAATACTATGAAATTCAATGCAAAAAATCATTCAACAGGATGGGCAGGATGAACAGGATCGGTTCTGGCGAATTGCGGCGCCCAGGCTAGGTTCTTGAAGGGGTGGAGCCGGGAAGCACGCGAGCATGCGTAGCTGCTCCGCCCGCCCCGCAGAGCGGGCTGGCCTGGACGCCTTGGGCTGGATGCACCACGGTGCCTGTAAATCCATCCTGTGCATCCTGTGCATCCTGGCTATCCTGTTTCTTTTTTTTGAATGCAACATGGTATTAGGGCATTGCTGGTTCAACGAATGCTTTGCCCTGGCCATGCACTATTCGCTGAAACGATACCGCTGGTGGCACGGATGCGAATCTTGCAGCCCGTGCCGGTGATGACGGCACCGTTCGCCAGGCGGCCCACGGCCCAGGTGAAGGTACCCGCCGTCGCCGCCACATTTTCGGCGATGATGCCCACGGCCGTGCCGTTCTGCACCAGCTCGATCACCACGTTGCCGGTGATTCCGCTGCTGGTCCAGGTGATGGGCCTGGATTCACCTCGCTGCCAGGCTTCGCCGCCGTTGGGGCTGGTGATGGTCAGGGTGCCGGTGGGCATGACGGTGTAGCGGGTCAGATCCAAGACGTAGCTGGAGTTGTAGGGCAAAGCCCCCACGTCGGAGCCGTTCTCCCCGGCACCTCGGGCCGGAGAAGTCGCGGTCAACCGGTAGTCACGGCTCGTAAGATTTCTGAATTGAGGGTCTGCAATGCTGCGCGAGGTCGTATCACCCAGGTACGTCATGGCGTCAGCGAAGGCCCGCGAGACCCCCTGGTGCCATAGGAAGGTTGCGGCATTGGCGTGCTGGTAGAGATTGCGGGCGCTGCTCCAATCGGCGAGGGTGTAGAGGCTGCTGGCCCAGCGGCCCAGGACCAGGACATCCGTAGCGCTAGAGTTGGCGAAGAGGTTGTCGGTGAACCCGCAGCGCATGGGATAGGGCATGGAATCGTGGGTGTAGCCCACCGCCCCGATACAACCCACCAGGGTGTTGTGGTGGATCGTGGCGCTGAAATCGCCCTGGAGGTTTTCCTTTTCCAGCAGAAAGGCCTGGGTGCAATCCAGCACCAGGTTGTGGTGGATCTGGTTGTCGTGGAAGGCCCGCAGGTAGAAGCCGGTCAGGCTGCTGTGGATCAGGTTGTGGTGCGCCTCCATGCGGATATTTCCGGAGTGTTTGTGGCGGATGGCCCGTTTTTCGTCGAAGACGATGTTGTCGAAGATTCGAATGATGGAGCCGGAGCGGGCGGAGCCCTCCGAAAGGATGCTGATGCCGCCCACGTTGTTATCCCCGCCCACTTGGTTTTGGTGGTTGGCGTAGAAGACACAGTTGCGGATGGTGTAGTCATGCCCCAGGGTGCCACTGGTCAGGGTGAAGTTGATGCCGCCACCGGTGCCCATGATCCCGTTGCCGGTGGTGTGGTGCACTTCGCAGTTGATTACCTCGGCCCAGGCTGTATATTCCGCGATCTGAATGCCGCGAGAAGCGGCGTTCTTTACTTCCAGGCTATCGATCCGAATCCCTGTGGCCCGACGAAGCTGGATCAGATCGACCAGCAGATGTTCGCCGTTGAGCACCGCCCGTGGTCTTCCCGGCCAAGTGGTGATCAGCGTGGGTTGCGCCGGTGTGCCGCTGGCATTTGCGAAGAGAATGATGGTCATGTTTTTGGTCTGGAACTGGGCCGGGTCCGGCTGGACCGATGCCTTGAACTCCCCGCTCAGGTAGAGATGGTCGCCACCTCGAAGCAGCCCACTCCCCGTGGTTCCCGACGGACCCGTCCAGCCGCAGACCACCTCGAAGCTATTGAAGGGCCGGGCCTGGCTGCCATCTCCGCCATTGGGGGCGTCGGCATCCACATACTAGGCGCGGTTGCCTGTTGGTACCGGTACTGATGGTTGCGGTGCCAGCCCCGTGCGCCACAGCAGGCCGGGGTTAAAGGCGCGCTCCTGGGCCACCAGGGGCTGAACCAAGCAGGCTAGGCACAGGCTGATCAGGATTCGGTGGACAATGCCCATACCATTTCCTTTCATAAATTTACTTCGGCCAGCAATGAGCTGGGCGCAGCATGGCTGCGGATGCGGATCTTGAGGCCTGTTCCCGTGCGGGTGGTGCCATCGGCCATTTGGCCCACGGTCCAGTTGAAGGTGCCGGTGCTGGCCGCCACGCTCTCGGCGATTCGACCCAGGAAAGTGCTGCCCTGGATGAGTTCGATGGCCACGTTGCCGGTGGCACTGCCCGGAGTCCAGGTGATTGGATGGGACTCGCCCCGCCGCCACGATTCCCCGCCGTTTGGGCTGGTGATGGTCAGGCTGCCCAGGGCTTGGATGCCCACCTTGGTGACATCGGCGCCCATGTCGCGGCCGTCGGAGCCTGCATTTTCCCCAGGGGATCCCGCCGCCAGGGCGAAGCCTGCGATGGATGTCGGTGTTGCGCCTCCGACGAATGCTGGTGTTCCTGTTAGTGAATTTGCATCAACAATTCTTGAATGGGTGTTGAGTTGGTAATTCCGCCAGCCTTGCAGGGTGTAATCAATCCGGTTCTCGCGAATGACAACAGTGCCGAAATACAAGTTGTAGTCGGTTGAATTTCCATAATCGTAGCCAGGAGACGGCAAACTATACTCATGCCAAGACTGTCTCGCCCCAAAGATATTGTCCCGAATGGTATTGCTTGTACAGCCTTTCAGCGGATCATGTGCTGGCCAATCGTTCAAAAATGCAAGACTATAAAATGTGTTGTTATAAATCAGATTATAGTCTGCATGAGACCGAGTTGCGCTGACGCCACCACCGTCATTTCCCATTAAAACAGCAGTTGTAAAAATATTATCGTGAATCCTGGCCCGACAGCAAACCAGCTGGGTTTGCAGGCAGTTGTAGACATAGTTGTATGCAATTTCTATATCTGAATCCAAATTGAAATCATTGGGGTGTTTGTAATAAATTCCATTCACACAATTATCTATTTCGTTGTTGAGTATTTTAATGTGTCGAATGACCCGCGCGAATATGCCGGCAGTATTCAAGTGCCCAGTCGTTCCACACCCGGAAATCTTGTTGTTAATGACTGTCTGGTAGTCTGCGCCTGTGTATACGAACCCAGTATTGTCACCATACCGGTTGGCGATACCACGACATCCATCGACAACAAAGTGGGCTCCCCCTATGTCCTCTCCAGTAAAAAAGCACGTGACATAATTGATGAACTGGAAGCCCCTTTCGTTGCCGACCATTGTTCCGATGACGGAATTGAAATCCTTCTGGATGCTGAACATTTCACCGTTTGCACCCCCTGTCGTATTTATCCCGTCAATAATGGCTATTTCTCCTGGATAATTAGTGAAGGTAATAGGATTCTCGGATGTGCCGTTAAACCCATTACCCTTGGTGTGAATAACCGTGGCTGGCGAGTACCTGCCGCCTCTGAAATACACCACATCCCCCGCCCGGGCTTGATACCACGCCCGATGCACCGTTGCCCAAGGGTTGTTTATATTATTTTGTTCCCTTGTCAGCGTGTCATCACCACTGGTCGGGGCCACGTAGAGGGCCTTGCCGCTGCCGGTGGGCACCGGAACGCCTGTTCCGGTCTGGGCGTAAAGCCCTGCCCCCAGCAGCAAAAAGCAGAACAACAGGTGCTTTTGCAATCCAAGCAGCAGATGGAAGAGGTTCATCGGTTGACTCCTGGGTGTACGCCTGCACCATAGGCCCGCGAAGTGGCTGTCTTCACTTCTGCGGTGAATTGATTCAGCGCAGCCTGCGCCAGCATGCGCCCCGAAGAAGTGCGAATGCGGATCTTAAGGCCCGTTCCCGTGCGATAAGTTCCGTCGGCCATTTGGCCCACGGTCCAGGCGTAAGAACCGGAAGTCGGCGCGACCCCGGTTGCAATGACCCCCAGCAGGGTCGGGCCCTGCATGAGGTCGATCACCAGGGATTCCGTAACGCCCGTGGCGGTCCAGGTGATTAGTCGGCTTTCGCCCCGGCGCCAGGCTTCGCCACCGTTGGGAGCGGTGATCGTTAGCCGACCCTGAGTCTGGATGCCCACGCGGGAGACATCGGCGCCCATATCGCGGCCATCGGAACCCGCATTCTTGCCGGGGGACCCGACTGCTAGAGCGAAACCGGCGATGGTGGAGGGGGATTCCCCTCCCACAAAAATGGGATTCGCTGCGATGGAGTGTTGGTCTCCGCCATTCTTGGCTCGCCAGGCCGCCAAAGTGGTGTAGCTCACCCCATCCTGAACGGCAATGGCGTAATTGGAGGGATGACCGATGCCGTTTGTATAGCTGCGACCGTGATACATGTTGTAGTCGTAGCTGTTGGCATAATTGTAATTAGCGATCGGGTTGCCGTTGATATCCCTCGGCGGGCCATAGGCGTGGGCCCGGTGGTTGGCCATGAGGATGTTGTTGCGGATCTGGTTGTGGGTGGCGCCACGCAAGGGATCGCGGGGCTCTCCGTTATCCCCGTAGCCCTGTTCATAGTAGGAAAAACCTATACCGGGCGAACCCTCTACCAGCAGGGGTGGAGCATAAATCGTGTTGTTTTCGATACGGCAGTAATCCCCGAAAGAGGTGCCTTCCGGCCTACCACCATCCAGGCCTGAGCTTATGCTGCCACCGTCAATGCCAGAGATGTTGTCATGGATATACGCGAAGCTGGCGGCGGAAGGGATGGCGTTGTCGCAGGCCGT
>JAUYES010000443.1 GCA_030691225.1 Holophaga sp.
GAAATCAATCAAGGAAAAGATCATTAGCCAGGATGAAGGGGATGAAGGGGATGAAGGGGATGGTATCTGCGGGATGCTAGCGAAGCTGATTCCTCGGACTAGAGTGCGGAGACCGATCCAAAGAGCCGACGACACTCGTTCAGACTGTGTGCAAACGCTATATATCCTTATCCTGTTCATCCCCTCCATCCTGGCTCAAATAATTTTGGTTATGCCTGAGTCTACGGAAATCAAAACAAGATTCACCACGGAGCAACTGCGACGCTTGCGGCGCGGCTGCTCCGTGGTGAATTTTTCTTACAGTTTGAACCGCGATACGGTCTGCTGGAGTTTCTCAGCCAACCGCGCCAGTTCCTTGGAGGCGTTGTTGGTATCTCCGGCGCCGCGGGTGGTGTCCTTGGCGGCGGTGCTGACGTGGGCCACGTTGCGGCTCACATCGTTCATGCCGCGAGAGGCTTCACCGGCATTCTTGGCCACATCTCCGGCTCCAGTGGCCAGCTGATTGATGTTGCGCGAAATATCGGTGACACCCTTAACCGCTTCCTGAACGTTCCGCGAAACCTCGTTGGTGCCCGTGGCAGCCTGCTGCACGTTGCGCGAAACTTCGGCGGCCCCGCGGGCGGCAAAGCCTACGTTCTTCGAAATCTCGTTCGTCGTGGCGGTCTGTTCTTCCACCGAAGCCGCGATATTGCCGGAGATTGCGTTGATCTCGCCGATGATCTGCACGATATCGTCAATCGCCTTTACGGCCTGCTGGGTATTGCCCTGCATGTCTTCCACCTGGGCGCGAATTTCTTCGGTGGCGCTGGCGGTCTGCTTGGCCAGTTCCTTCACTTCATTGGCCACCACGGCGAAACCCTTGCCTGCTTCCCCGGCACTGGCCGCTTCGATGGTCGCATTCAGCGCCAGCAGATTGGTCTGCGCGGCGATGCCCTTGATCATGTCCACCACCTTGCCGATTTCCTGGGCGCTCTTGCCGAGTTTGTTCACGGTTTCGGCAGTATGCGTGGCGCTATTGGCAGCCTTGCCAGCCACCGTGGCGGCTTGACCCGAACTCCTGGAAACCTCATTCAAGCTCACACCCATTTCCTCGATGGCCGTAGCTACGGTGTTTACGGAACTTGTCATCTGCTCGGTGTTAGCGGCAATGGTCTTCATGTTGGAAGACATCTGTTCCACCGCGGCGCCCACGGTACGCAGGTTAGCCGTGACTTCTTCCGAGGCCGAGGCCACGGTATTGGCATTGGCACTCATTTCTTCCACACCGGCGGCCATGTTCTTCACGTTGGCCGAAGCCTGTTCCGTAGCCGCCGCCGCGGTATTGGCCTGCTGGGTCATCTGTTCGGCGCTACCCGCCATGGTGGTGGAAGTGGCCGTGAGTTCATCGGCGGAACTGGCCAACGTATTCGAAGCACCGCTAATTTCCGTGAGGGTTTGTGCCAACTTGGCGGCGCTATTGTTCACAGCATTGCGCAGGGTCTGGAGATCGCCCCGGTAATCGGTGGTGAT
>JAUYES010000444.1 GCA_030691225.1 Holophaga sp.
CCCAAGCCAACCCAGCGATGACGAAGCCTACTGGTAAGAGCGCGGCAGCTAGAGAAATGCGGAAGACTTTCCGACGTTGGACCTGGAAGCGGCCAAAGAACAGGGTGATGGTTCCTAGGAGCCCCAGAGCGACAGGGAGAACCAACCAGGACCAGGGGATCCAATGTCTACCGAAAAACAGTTGGGGTGCACCAGTGGGCCACACCCCCAGACAGAGAAAAAGAAATAGGGCGAGGATGGTCCAGGGAAGGAGTGGCAATAGCAGCCACCAGCGCGAGAAGGGGCGGGGATTTTCGGACATGCAGGGATCTCCTGGGCCGCGCAAGCAGCCGGTGGTGGGTGAGTGATGAGCGGCCTAGTGAAGGCCGGTTGGGTGGATCAGCTTCGGGTGAGGGGTACCGAGGAATCCACGTCCTCTAGGACGGGATCGGTCATCCAGATGCGGCCGGGGCCTTCGATCAAGGTGCCGAAAGCCAAGCGGCTGGCGGCAGTGGGGACCTCAAGGACGATGTCCACCTTTCGCCAGGGAAAGGTGCCTTTCAGGGGGCGGTTGGTCATGTTGTCGAATGCGAGGCTCTTGGAGGTGGCGTCATCGACTCGGAGCCAGAGCGCGCCACGACGTTCGAGATCCTGGCCTCGCATCCAAGCGCTGAGACGCACCCTACGCCCACGATGCGGCGCGGCGCTCTGGCTGGCCGTGAGGGTTGCGAATCCCCCACTCTGCGGTATGAGGGAGTCAAGGCGCAGAACGGGCTTTCCTTGACAGTGCTCCGCTTGGTCCCAGATGCAGGTCATGTCCTGGGGATTGCTACCTGCGATCATCCACGGGATGCCCCCTGGCAGGTGTCCTTGGTCGGTGGAGGGGATCTCCTTGCCGACTACCTCGAGGCGGGGGGCTGCCAACCACATGCGACCGCGCCCTGCCATCACCAGCCCTGCAGAGATTGTGCGAGCACTCTCAGGCACATCAAGCACCACGGAAAACTCCTTCGGCGCGCCTCCTTCCTTAACGAAACGTGTGTCCATGGCCAGAGTGGCCTCGGCCCCATCGATCCGCATGAACAAGCCACCAAACCGCTGCAGGCCAGCTTGGCGCACTCGGCCCTGGAACCGGACCCGCTGACCCCGGTATGGGGCCGCATCCACGATCCGTTGGGGGGTTCCCATTCCCCAGGGCAGGATTCCAGCGTGGGCCAGCATGCGCGTATCTGGGCCTTCGCGTGGATCCAGGGCCCAGACGTATTCCTCTTGGCCCATCGGCGGAAGCGCAAAGCCATCCGGGTCCATCACGTTACTGGATCGCCCGTGGAGAATGCGACCGCCCAGGGCTGCACCCAGAAGCAGGGTCAAGGTCAGCAAGGGCGTCCACAAGGGAGCCATGCGGGCGGGCCTTCCCGGCAGCAAGCGCAGGATTCGCTGGCGCAGATCACCGCCAGCGGCCCCGAGAGCCGTGGAAGGCACCACTCGGGCAAAAGCGTTCAACTGGGTCAGGGCTTCAGCCACCCGAAGGGGATCTCCGCACCAGCGGGCCGCCTGATCGTCACAGCACAGTTCCCGCTCCCTGCGCACCCGCCGGGAGATCCACCACACCGCAGGGTGGAAGAAGAGCAGCACTTCCACAACGCCCTGGAGCGCATTCACCAGGGGATCCCGGCGACGTATATGAGCCAACTCATGGGACAGGATGGCTTCCAGGGCAAGTGGGTCCATGACCCCAAGAAGGCCGACCGGGACGAGCAGCATGGGACGGATCCAACCCACCACCAGCGGTGATCGAAGACCTTCGATCACTCGTACCCCGGGTGGCTGAACATTTCTGAACCCAGAAAAAAGGCGGGTCCAGAGTTCTTGGAGTGCCGCTGGAGGTGCTGCGGAACGGCGGATCTGGGTGGCAATATAGGCATAGCCGCCTCCCAGCCGCAGAGCCATGAGGACCGCGCCGAGGAACCAGCCCTGGGCCAGGAGGGGCATCCACCGTAGGAAGGGATCCGCTGGGACGGAAGACGGCAGCTCTGAGACAGGCGTGGCCACGTTGGGTGTGGAGGCTTGGCCAGCAGAGGCTTCGCGTTTCACCGTATTACGAGAAAGTGGGGGCCATTCGGCCGCGAGAGGAGTCACCCCCCTCAAAGGGCTGCGTTGATGCTGCAGGAAACATGTGCCGACAAAGAGGGCAAGACAGGTTCCCAGCCCGAGGGTAGCCAGGACGTATCGGACCTCGGGACTGCGGCGGCGGGTGAAGGCGAGCGCCACCGCCACCGCCAGGGCCACCAAGGTCCCCTGCCAGAGGAAGTGCAAGATCGCCAAACCAAGGGCCACCCGATCTGGAAGCACTGCATTCATGATTGCCTCCGGATCTTTCGGATCTCCTCCACGAGGGCGGCCTCATCCTCAGGAGCCATAGGCGCTTCTTGGAGCGCCGCCATCACCAGCCTGCGGGCGGAACCCCCAAAAGCCTTCGCCAGCAGCCCCCGCACCAGCCCGGCCTGGGTTTCCTCCTCCCGGGCCACGGGTTGGTAGATATGGCTGCGGGCGGATTCATCTCGGTTCAAAAGCCCCTTGTCCACCATGATCTGCATGGTCTTGAGTACGGTGGTGTAGCCCATCTGCCGCTCGTGCTGGAGAGCGTCATGCACCTCTCGCACCGTTGCGGGCCCAAGTCGCCAGAGCATGCGGAGAATGGCGAGTTCGAAATCAGAGGGAACAGGTAGGTCAACCACGAAACGCTCCTGAGGATGGTTTCAACTTACGTATGCTTCCGTAGATTGTCAACGGACGTTTCCGTACTTACTCTCAGAAATTCGCACAAGAGTGGTTTGAACCAGAGCGATTACCGCCGAATTCGCCTAATCAGCCCTTCCACCGCGCCCAATAGATCAAGGAGGCCCGGCCCCTGGTGCCGATCCACTTCGGACCAGTCGGCCCCTGGTTGGGTCGGAGCCATGGCGGCCAGCCGTTTTTTGTCTTCCAGTTCCTGAATCTGGCGATTCCGGGCCTTGTCTAAACCACCCACTTCAATAAAGGCCAACACCCGGCGCAATTCATCGCGATCAAACCAGATGCCGTGTTCTTTGCAAGTATCCAGAACCACCCCGGAGATCCGAGCGTAGTTGCTGCGGTTCATGAATTTTCCGCAAGCGGGGCATGGCCGGTAACGCACAGTGGTTTCAAAAACCTGACCCTTCGGACCTTCCCCAGGAAGGGCGCCGAGCACCTCCCCTTGGGTTTCCCGATCCGCCGCGATTTCCTCAAACAGTTTCAGGTCAAGCCAGAGTCCACCGCAGCGATGGCACTGGTCCAATTGAAGACTCCCCACCTTCTGAGTCACGAGTGGAATGCGACACTCCGGACAGCCATGACTCGATGGGGATTCAGGCAGCGATTCAATGGCACTTCCGCAATGAGAACAATGCTTGGCTCGCAGGGAAACCAGCCCAAAACAGTTCGGGCAGGCCACCGTCGCAACCTGGGAATGACAGTAGGCACATTGAATATCGTCTTCCCCGAGGGCCGCCCCGCAGGAGGGACAGCGAAAGGCAACTGCTTCCATGTTCAACCCTTAGCAGGTGTTAAGGGTTTCGGCGTTGCCTCAGGCTTCACTGGGGATTCCGGCGCAGTGGGCGCCTTTAAGGTCCCGGGGACTTTGATGGGCTCATCGGGACCGTCCTCAAGGGTGGGTTGTCCTTCTTTTACGCCATACCAGCTGGGTTTGGCCAAGGGCACCCATTGGAAACGCTCTTGAATTTTCGAGACCACAACCCGGGCAAAGCCCTTGGCTTCTTCCTCTCGGATGCGGTATTGATCCTCGCGATCGGCCTGCCGAATCGGATCCATGGCATCAATAACTTCCATGGGTTCGATGGCAAAAGTGGTCAGCGGCTCGGGATCCCCAGCGCGGAAGAGCGCCACTTGCGCATCGACTTGTTGGGGATGGTAGCCCAGGTGGGCTTGGC
>JAUYES010000446.1 GCA_030691225.1 Holophaga sp.
GCCAAGCATGGGCTGACCAGCGAGGAGATGCTGAAACTTCACCGGGATTTTCTCACAGTTCTAAGGCCCCTCTACCTGCAGCTCCATACCTGGGCCAAGTACGAACTAGCCAAGAAATACCAGCAGCCCGTGCCAAAGGCCTTGCCTGCCCATTGGATCAACAACCGCTGGAGCCAAGAGTGGACCGGCATGGTGGATGGCGTGAACTTTGATGCCTTCGTGAACAAAGAGAAGGGCTGGACCTCCGAAAAAATAGTAAAGACCGCCGAGAACTTCTTTTTGAGCATTGGCTTTTCCAAGCTGCCGGAAAGCTTCTGGCAGAAATCCGATCTCTATCCCGTGAACCCCGGCGAAGCCCGCAAGAAGAACAGCCACGCTTCCTGTTGGCACATCGATCTCGATCAGGATGTGCGCTCGCTCATGAGCGTGGAGCCCAACTTCCAGTGGTTCAGTACCGCCCACCATGAATTGGGTCACGGCTATTACCAGTTGGCCTATTCCAACCCCGGCGTCCCGCCCCTGCTGCGCGATAGCGCCACCACGGCCTTCCATGAAGCCATGGCGGAACTGGTTTCCCTGGCCACACGCCAAGTGCCCTACATGAAGGCCACCGGGGTGCTGCCTGCGGATTACAAGGCCGACCCGATCCAGGTGCTATTGGCCGAAGCCCTCGAAACCGCGATTCCCTTTATGTACTGGGGCAGCGGCACCATGACCGAATGGGAAGCCGATTTCTACGCTGGCAACATGCCTGCCGATCAGATGAACACCCGCTGGTGGAAGCTGGTGCGGGATCTTCAGGGTGTCGAGCCGCCGACCCCTCGCAGTGAAGCCTTCTGTGACCCTGCCACCAAGACCCATATCAACGATGCCCCTGGCTACTACTTCAACTACAACATCGCCTTCGTGTTGAAATTCCAGTTCCACGATTACATCTGCAAAAACATCCTGAAGCAGGATCCCCACGCCGCCAATTACGCTGGCAACAAGGAAGTGGGCAAATACCTGCGCACCTGGCTGGAGAAGGGTGCCACCGAGGATTGGCGCAAACTCCTGAAGGATGCCACCGGTGAAGAACTAAATACCCGAGCCATGGCCGAGTACTTCGCGCCGCTCACCAAATGGCTAGAGAAGCAGAACAAGGGCCGCCAAATCGGTTGGTAAGGCAAGTTCGCCTCGAAAAGATGAACCGCGAAGACACGAAGGCGCCAAGGGAAATGAAATCGGTTTTCTTGGCGCCCTCCCGTCTTGGCGGTGTTTGGTTCTCCTGTGGCATGTATCAATCCGGTAAATGCATCCGAATGCTGGTGACGATGACACCGGGTTTCAGCATGAGCTGAGCC
>JAUYES010000536.1 GCA_030691225.1 Holophaga sp.
CCCGCAATGGACCCGAGGCCGATTGGCAAGGACCATTTCTCTGGCTGCACCGCTATCAGAAGGTGGCTCAGGGGTGGAAATTGGTGAGCCGCTTTCACACCACTGAAACCGAACAATTGGACCGCCTCCTGGACGGCCTTCGGGGCTGGGGCTTAACCAAGTAAGCCTCTTGTCATACCCTCGGCGTCGGGCCACTCTCGAAGCATGAAGATCTTACAGCTTCTCCTGGTCTTTTTCGGGTCCGTTCTACTACAGGCGGGCCCGGTACTCGTGCTCAGTTTTGATGGCCTTGGGAACGACCGATTCACTCCATCGTCCATGCCCCAACTCTGGGCCATCGCCCAGGAAGGGCTCCGAGGCCGAGGCTTGCCACCCTTCCCTTCCACCACCTTCAATGGGCACGCAACCATCGCCACGGGCTGTTGGCCGGGCCATCACGGCATCGTAGCCAACGGTTTTTACGATCCCAAATTGGGCCGAGTGGATCACAGCGCTCGGGCCAACTACCTGGAACGAGAACCACTCTGGATTGCTGCCACCCGCAGTGGGCTCAAGGCCGCCGTGGCGGGATGGCCCTGCGGGGATGGTCCCTGGCGAGGCGAAGCGCCCTGGCGCCAATTAGCCTTTGACTCAACGTACACGGATCCGATTGCCCTGGATTTTGCCGATCGTGCCTTGACCGAAGGCGCCGATCTCGTGATGACCTATCTCTCGGGCGTGGATGAGGAAGGCCATCGCTACGGGCCAACCAGTGCCCAGGTAGCCGCCAAGCTCCGAGCCATCGACACCCAGATGGCACCCTGGCTCCGCCGCCAACAGGCGCGGCATCCCGATCTCCAGATTTGGCTCTTGGCCGATCACGGCATGGTGACCACCACGCGCCGCATCCACCTGCCCACCCTTCTGGAAGGACTCTCGGCCGGAGTGGCCGCCCACGGCGGCAGCGCCTATGCGTACCTTGCCCGACCCAGCGATCTTCCCGCCGCCACTGCCCGCCTTCGCCAAGCGGGTTTGCAGGTTTGGACGCGATCGGAATTGCCCGCCAAATTTGGGTTGTCTGGCACCTTGCGCACCGGGGATCTGACTATCCTTGCTCCCTCGGGAACTTGGCTTTCCCAGGCGCTGACGCCCGAACAAGACAGCAATGAACGCTCGGGCCGCAGCGGCGCCCATGCCTATCGCGGCGAAGATGCGGGCATGGCCACATGGCTGGTGGTACTGGGCACGGGACGGCGAGGAAAAGTCGGGGATATCCCGCTGATGGCCGTGGCACCCACCCTGGCTGCGGAGCTGGGTATTCGATGGCAAACACCACCCGACGGTACGGTTCTGCCGAGGTTGCATTCGCAAAAAAGGTCTAAGGTAAAAAGATAAGTTCTTCACGGATCTGCAGGAAACGCACGTGGGGAAAAGCGTTTGCTGTATTTCGGCGTGCTCGAAATACTGATCTACCGCCAAGGCACCAAGCAGCGCTGCGCGCCTTCGCCAAGAAAAGCAGGGGCAGTGAATACTCCCAAGGGTCGCCCTTGTCGTATCTTCGGCCAAAAGTCCGCCTTCTTGGGGTCGGACTTCTGGCCGAAGATGCGATCCGCTGCAAAGGCAGCTGAGATCCCGCACCGCGGGATCCGGCGACCTGTCGCTTGGGTGTTCAAAGGTTTTCTTGGCGTCGAATCTTGGCATTTCGTCTTTTCTGTTTCCCGTAAATCCGAAGATGCGAGCGAATGAAACTCACCAAGCGCGTGCCTACCGGCTCACCAACACCTTGTAGGTATAACTGATTTTAAGTTTGCCTTTGGCTTCCACGGGCACTTCCCAGGTGAGTCGCTTCTGGGGGTTCACTTTTTTCAGACCTTCCGCCAGAGTCTCTACCGCAGGTTGCAGGGAGCAGGTGCCCAGTTCGCCGGAAAGCCGTTTCTTGATGAGCAGCGTCACGGGCTCGCCCTTGCGATTGGCGACCTGCAATTCACCCTTCACGGTCACCAGATCCCAGCGGCCGGAATAGGGCGTGGGCGTCTCGCGCTGGCGGCTCACTTCGACTTCCTTTTGCTCGGCCACCACATCCATGGCGCGGGTGATGCGCAGCAGGGCTTCGCTGCCTTGCGCCGTGAAATACAGCGTGTCCTGACCGAGGATCTTGCCTTCCTGCAGGGTCATGGCCGGCCCCGTAGACCAGGGAACATTGGCGGTGTTCTTGAATTTGAGATCGTGCCAGACCTCTTCCTTGGCCGGGCTCTGCCCCGAACTGGACCGCGAATTTTCCTCCCAGCGCCGGGGGTCCTCAATGGAATCTCCGACCTCCCAAACATAGACATGGCGGTAGGCCACGCGGTTTTCAAATAGGGGATGGTAGCCGCGCTCCCCGCCCTTCAGACTTACGTCATTTAAGGGGTGCAGGAAGAGATCCTGCCGCGTTTCGCCGCCGGAAGCGCCCGCAGGCATTGCATCCTCTTCGCTGAAGGGAGCGAAATTGGAAGTGATCGCCATCTGCGACATCACGGGTGATCGACGCGAACCGGGCTGATTATCCAAGCCCCGCAGAAAGGCAGGAAGGCTCTGGGTGGGCGTGAAGGCATCCACGGAGCGCTCGAATTGAATATTCGGGAAGCCCGCGATCAGATTCAGTTTCACGTTCTGCAGATCCTCGCCATCGTTCACCACCACGGCTTTGCTGCGCAGAATCGCCTCCTTGGGATGAGTGATATCCACCACGTAACTGGGCGCCCAGGATAGGCCCTGGGTCAGGCAGACGATACGAGCCTTGCCCTTAGCCCCCGTGGTGACCATGCGGACGGCACTGCTGCGCCGAGTGGTTTCCGCTTCGGTGATAAGGGCTCCCGAGGCAGACCGGATGCCTCGAACATCGCCTAGAGGCAGGGTCATCGTGCCCTTGTCTGTTTTTACTAGCACGAAATCCCGCTCGGGCTTCGAGGCCACCGGCAGGGCGCGGAAGGCGCGATAGCCAAGCGACGAACGCGCATCGTTGTCGCTGTTGTCAGCATATTCGTTAGTCGTCGTGGGTTTGCCGATGGGCACCGAAAGCACCTCGCAAATGATCCAACCGTCGGAAGTCTTTACCTCCAGTGGTCGCCCCCGATTCAACAACAGAAGATTGGCCAAATGCAGTTCCGGCACCTTGGTGGGTATATCTTCCTGAAAGGCCGTGGCCCCTTTGATTTCCAGGCCCGCCGAGGCCGGAAGAATCCAGAAGGTGCCGTGAACGGGCGTGGGCAGGCCGTTCACCTTCCAGGTGCCGGGGGCCGGAATATCGACCTCGCGCACCAAGTA
>JAUYES010000458.1 GCA_030691225.1 Holophaga sp.
GGAATGACCTAGCCCCGTCTTGGCCCAGCGATGTGCTTCCGCTAACAGGGAGTTCAAGCCTCCCGGCTAGCCTCATCCACCCCGGAACAGCCACGGGATGCCGCATCCAAAATTTCCACCTTTTTGTGCCCGTCCATCACCATCCCGTGGTCGAGCTCGCAAGCCCTTCTTTTTCGACCGAAGCCGACCGCGCCCGAGCCAAGGAGTTCGCCGCTCTCTTGAATTTGCAGGTGGTCTCCGTTAAGGAATCCCCGGGTTTGGCCGCATCCCGCATGGGACTTATACAAGGACTAGAAGCGATGCGCCTACTCGAGGATAGCCACGCCAGCGCCTCCGATCTCGATTCGCTAATGACGCTGGGCTATGGACATCCATGCGGACCATTGGAGCTTTCGGATAGAATCGGGCTAGATCTCCGCTTAGCCATTGCCAGTCAACTTTTCGAGGTCACCAACAACCTTGTTTATAGACCACCCGCACTTTTAAAGGAAAAGGTAGCAAATGGAGAGCTAGGACGCAAAAGTGGAAAAGGGTTTTTCACCTGGACCCACGACGGAAGAAAAGCATGAACGCCCTAAACATCCTTCTTTTGTTGATCATCGTGCTTGTTGGGCTTTGGGTTGCTTATAAAATTGGGAAAATCATCCTTCGCGTCCTGGTTGGTCTTTTGTTTATTGCCCTTCTAGCCTTTGCCATTCATAACTTCCTTCTTGCCAAACCCCCAACATCCCCAAGGAGCCACTATGGCAACCATTGAATGCCCCAATTGCGGCACGGACCTCACCGCACCTCAGTCTGTCCGAATTGCCGAATACCAGTTCGGCCACCTGGAGAAAGTTGCTCAAGATCCGATGGAAGGTCCTGGATTCCGTTATCACTTCGAGATGCCAGATACCTACACCATTCTGTGCAACTCCTGCAAACGATTGGTCCGAACCCTTCCGCTAAACAAATAGTCGTTCAACCATCGAAACAAAGAAAAGGCCCTCGAAAGGGCCTTTTCTTTGTTTCGATTGACGCTGGATTAAGACTTGATAATTCTAGGCGTAATGAAAATCAGCAACTCCGCAGTAGATTCTTTATCACTCTTAGTCTTGAAGAGCCATCCAAGGATCGGAATCTTGGAGATGAAGGGCACACCTGTGGTTCCGCTGGTGGTGTTGGTTGTATACACACCGCCCAGCACAGCCGTTCCACCATCCTTGACCAGAACTTGTGTATCGATTTCTTTCCTCAAGATCGTGGGACTGCCTTGCACCGTTCGACTGAAATCGGCTTCGGATTTTTCAACCTTGATATCCATGATGATGGTGCCATCGTTCGTAATTTGGGGCGTCACATCAAGTTGGAGGTTTGCTTCAACGAAGGCTACCGTGATCGCACCACCAGCGGCCCCACCCTGCTGACTGGGATAGGGAATCTTTTCTCCCGAAAGGATTTTCGCCTTTTTGTTGTTCTGAGTAACCACCTTCGGGGTTGAAACAATCTTGACTTTGCCTTCCTTCTCAAGCGCCTGCAGGATGACATTGACGCTCATCCTATTGCTCAAGAAAGAAACCCAAAATTCACCCGCCGCCCCAGCAATATCCGTAACGCCGGGCTTGCCGAGCGACCACGCAGTACCAACCGCCTGTCCAGATGGAGGTCTATTAAACCCACCGGAGCTATTCCACGATGGAGCGGTGCCGTAGGTTCCCCAAGCGGCATCGGTGCCGCCGGTTTGAAGTTTGGCATCGCCACTATTTGTCGTAGGCCATTTTACGCCCCAGGCTTGTTCAAACCCCTTGGAGGCTTCAACCACACGTGCCTCAATCAGAACCTGTTGGATCTGTACATCGAGTTGGGCGATGAGATCATCGATCAAAACAATATTTCGAGGGAGATCCGTAATGATGAGTGTATTCGTACGCTCATCTGTAATAATGCTGCCACGTTTTGTAATTATTTTATCAAGTATCGGTTTAACTTCAGAAACCTTAGCAAAAGAAAGTGGGCGGCTGATATTTTGTGTATCACCTGCGAGCGACTTCGCGTCGTCTAAGCGTTTTCGATCTTCTTCTTCTTTTTGCAGTTTCTCGATTTTGGCAACCCGAATCACGCCATTATTGATCTCCATCCCAAGGCCAGCGTGCTTTACGATGTGATCGAGGACCTGGTCCCAAGGTGTATCAACAAACCTAAAGTTAAATATTCCCTGAACATCCTGATCGGCGATCAGGTTAAGTTTTGCAACACCGGCGATTATGCTAAGAAAATCCTGAAGATCCGTCCCTCTTGCATCGATGGACATCAGCGTGCCGGTGTAGCGAGTTCTGGAATCTCCCAAGGTTCTGCCACCACGCACAGCTTCCTTATAGGGGGCAGGCTGAGGCTGTGCTGTTTTATCTTGTGAAAAATTTGGACTTGCAGGGAGAATCGTAGATGCAGCAATCCCTGGCAATGCACGGTAAGTCATGCCTACCGACGGCAAAGGAACCAACGGTAATAGAGATTTTGTTTCGCTAGGTTCGGACACCAGTGGAATTTCAGATTTCGCAACCACGAGCTCTGTATCCATAGGGGCGGCTGTGATCATCGTTGACGGGACAAGGCGAGCCTGGATCGCACCCGCTCCCTCTTGGAAAACAGCGCTAATTCCGCCTTCATGACTTGAGACGGAAACCTGTGCCCCTTTGGAAACCTCGAACACAATTCGCGTAACCGGCGTAGGCTCCGTCGCAAACTGAGCTATGCGACTCTTTCGAATGATGCCCTTACAGTAGGCGGCAATATCACCCTTGGTCACCAAATCGCCCCGGACAACGCCAGGAAGGTCGATGACGACACGATCAGGATTACTCATGACCTGCAAACGCGGCTTGCCCACAAACCCAGGAATGTCAATATCAAGCGCATTCTCGTTTTGATCTTGAAGCACGACACCCTTCAGAACACTTGAACGAGAGGGTGCGTCTTTTTCGGTTGTGTTAGCAATCAGTAAGGTAGAGGGGATTGCCGCCAGGACAACGCCTCCTGCCACCAGCAAGGAACTCAGGCGAGCATTCATCGTTTCCCCTCCTCACGCTTAAATGTCTTGACGACAGTTCTAAAGACAGATCGATTTGTAGAACTAATATCCCACTGGTGGAAGGTGACAGACTTTTCATCGATGGAGACTAATTCTCCGTCTCTGAACCGATAGCCAATCGGCAGCCGCTTGGTAATCCCCCGGGAGTCCGAAACGACAGCATAGGCGACCCCCTTGTCTTTCAGCCATCCCTTTACCCCGATATCATCCACAAGATCGCCCTTATTGGCCTGCTCCATATCAGAAGGAGCACTAAAAGGCTCGCGAACCAGAGAAGGACGGTAAGGGGTAATTTTTACGCGTATGACATCTTCTTGGGATGGAATAGCTTCCCCAGCAGCCGCTGGAGTAGCGACCGGTGAAGTCTTTTCGGAGGGTTTAGGAGTCTGAGCCAAAAGACTCAAGCTCAAGAGCGGAATAACAAAGAAGGAATTGTAGATCATAATGAATCAGTCTCCCGCATCTGCTTTTTTGCCCGCAGGAGCCGCTGCCGACCCAGGAGGCGGCGCAGGAGGCTTAGGCGGAGCAGGGTTATAGACAAAAGCACTGACACGACAAGTGACACTGGCGGGCCAAAGCGGCTTACCGGGCTCACGCTTCATCTGAATTTCACTCACGTTTATAATTTTCTCGTTCCCGGAGACCTGAGAAGTAAATTGGCCAAACGAGTGATAACCAGCCTTGAAGCCAAAAGTAAATGGGTACTCCGTGTAATACTCCTTTTTGATCGCGCCTTCAACAGTAAATGAGACTTGCTCTATGCCAGCCAGGTCTGCCAGTTTTTTGATCCGATACGGCATTTCACCCTTGTCCGTTTCAGTCGGCATCAACTTTATTAGCTCTTCGATCAACTTCTCCTGCTGAGCGACCTCTATTTTTAATTTTTCATAGTTTGCTTTGAGCTGATAGCCCTTGTCGACTTCCTTTTGAAGGGTTTCAATTTGGGCATTCAGCGCAACAAGTTCATCGCGCTTACCACCGAGAAACACCCAGGTAAGGACCGTGATCAGGATTCCGGCGAGCCCACCGATCAGAATCTGCTTCTGGAGTTGGGAATTCATGGGCTACCTCAGGCTGGTTTCTTCAAGTCGAAGGAAATTGAAAACTCAACGACTCCGCCCTTTTTATTGCCGGCGGGAGAATTCACGTTTCCAAACCATTTGGATTGTTCGATAAGCCTATTTCTAAACAGGTTGATTGCCTCGAAGCTAGTGCTTTCAGCCTTTACCGTGATAGCTAAACCCTTCTGGCTGATTTCCTTGAACCACACGTCATCAGGGAGTGCGTTGGCCAATTCTTCCAATAAGTGAACAGGCAACTCTTGGGTATTCTTTAGGCCCATCATTATCTCTTTTTTCTTTTGGATGGACTCTTTTTGTTCCCTGAACGTCTTTTCGAGTGCAGTGTATTTGGCCAAGCTTTGCTTTTCCTGCTCGAGCTTGACGACCTTATCCTGGGCCTGCCGCAGATCTCTATCAAGAATCAGGTAGTAGACGACACCGCAGGACGCAATAAGCAACCCAACAACGATTCCCGCAATTGGAAGACTCGCTCGAGCAGGACTATCGCCCTGCGCATAGACCTGAGTCGCATCGGCCTTTTCAGACCTCTTGCCAGCCACTTGGGCAAGCGTGTCACCAAGAAGATTGATCTTGATCATCGGTCCCCCACTTGGCGCAGCGCTAGCCCGACCGCAATGGCAGCAGAACATCCAATTTCACGCACCGCAGCAGGATCCACCGAGCGCTCATCAAGTTCAATGAGCTGGAAAGGATTAAACCGTTCCACAGAAACCCGAAGACGATCTCCAAGGATATCAGTGAGCCCTGCCACCTTCGAACTACCTCCGGAAAGGAGAATCCGATCAAGTCGATCCACCTTAAAACTCGAGCGGAAGAAATCGATCGTCCGCCCTAACTCATCCGCAAAAGAATCCGAAATCGCCGAGAGTGATGGCTCAACTTCCTCGGGCGTTCGACCTTCGGCGGCTTGCCCCTGTTTCAACAGTTCAGCGCCTTCCCGGGAAACACCCCAATCTTCCATAAGCTTGTCAGTGAACCGATGCCCACCCCAGGCAATATCCCGCCAAAAGACGGACTTATTGCCTACCAGCATTGTCATGTTAGTGAAATTGGCACCCACGTTCACAAGTGCAACCACTTCATCACGTGCACCCATGGCAGACATTTCGTAGACATTCTGGAGGGCGAAAACATCCACATCCACCAGCAAAGGCTTTGCGCCCGCCTGAGCAACACAGGTCAGGTAGGCTTCCATTTTGTCTTTACGGCAGGCCACCAAAACAACGTCCATGTTGCCATCACCAGGCCGCTCCTCGATAACCGCAAAATCGAGCGCATAGGAATCGAGTCCTTGGCCTGCAGGGAAAAAGCTCTCGGCCTCCCAACGGACAGATTCGGCCAATTCGGCCGGACTCATCAGAGGAAACGTCACCTTTTTGACCATAACCTGCTGGCCAGAAACGGACACCGCAACTTCCCTGGCCTTGATTTTCTGTTCGGCCAAGACCTGCCGAATGGCCGTAGAGACGGCGTTGCTGTCCATGATGTCCCCATCGACAATGGCATCGTGGGGAACAGGCGCGACTCCGAGCTTTTGCAATCGATACCGCTGATTGCCTCCTTTCCCGACGGATTGGAGCTCGCACACCTTGACACAGCTAGAACCAATGTCCAAGCCGACGAGGAGTTTTTTCTTGTTGTCGAAAAGACCCACTGGGAGCCTCGCTAAATGGATTTTAGAGTTAATAGTGGCACGTTAGACAGCTTCGTCAAGGTCTTTCAATCGAATCATTATTACCGTCTGGCTCAAAAGCGATAATGATAACCGTAATGTTGTCTTCACCCCCATTTGCTCGAGCCCTTTCAACTAAATCTTGGGTGGCCTGCTGAATTGATGGAGCACTGTTGACGATTTTCCAGATGTCAAAATCCTGAACCATTCCAGATAAGCCATCAGAGCATAGCAATAGCCGCTCCAATTCTTTAACCTGCATTTCTTGGACCGCCAAATCCAACTCGCCCCCATTCCCAAGAGCCTGGGTAATCACATTTCGGAATGGGTGTTTTCGTGCCTCTTCGGGTGTGAGAATGCCATTGGCGACTTGTTCTGCCACCCAAGAATGGTCCCGTGTCACCTGACGGATGCCCTGAGAATCAAGGAGATAAGCTCGGCTGTCACCCACGTGAGCGAGGGTAACCCTGGAGCCACTTACGAGACAGGCGACAACCGTAGAACCCATGGATTCCCGTTCCGGATTGCTCCGAATATCCTCAACGATGGCCTGATCCGACAAAAGCAGCGCCGCTTTCAGGCGATTCCCATCGTAAGGAATGCTCACATCGTAGTCCAAAGGCCACGTACGATCCTGTTCCACCGTCTGAGAAATAAAGTGTCCGATACGATCTACCACAATCTGACTGGCAACCTCACCTGCCGCATGCCCACCAAGTCCATCTGCCACCACAAATAGGCCCAAATCATTGTCAAGAAGGAGGTTGTCCTCGTTCCCTTTCCTGACACATCCAACATCTGTCTGCCCGGCAGCATGCACCCGCATGTTCATCCCTTTTTGGAAAATCGTCCGATCAAATTGCGCAATTGTTCAAGCAAGGTTCCATCTTGAGTCGCTTGGGGTCTCTCGTCCTTCTTTTTAGATGCATCAGCCTTTCGAAATAGCCTATGACGGGGATCGATCTGCTTAGCTTCCTCTCGAATTCGGTTGGCTTTAGTCTGCATCCCCAAGTCCAAGAAAGTGTCAGAGAGTCGGATCATTGACGGTACATCTTTGGGGTTAAGGCGAATAGCGTTTTCCAAGGCTCGCACGGTTTCTCTTTTATCGCCGCCTGTCAACGATAAAAGTTCAGCCAAAAGGACATAGGCATCTGCAAATTTGTTATCAAGACGAAGCGTGTAGTGAACCAATCCCAGGGCTCGCGGAAAATCCTTGGCCGCGAAAGCCCCCCTAGCATCCTGAAACCACTCATCAACGGAACGATCCAGCACAGGTTTTTGAGTATTCGTTGTGCTAACCGGCCCTGTGGAAGCACCACCACCCGAGAATTTTGCTTCGGCGTCAGAGCGCCGGGCCGGGTCCTTGAGTAAATTGAAGGCCTCTGCCAACAACCTGAATCGATTCTCGGCTTCGAGCTTTTCAGCGCCAGAAAACCGATCGGGATGCCACACCTTCGCCAAGCGATAGTAGGCCGCCTTGACCTCATCGGGCGTTGCCCCGGGGGCAATTTCAAGGGTTTCGAAGGGATTCATTTGGGTTCCAGCGTGCGGCTCTGACTTCGTCTGGTTGGATCAGGAGGGAAACATTAACAGGATAACCTAGTCCGGACATCGGGACCCTACCACGAGAAATCAAAGGACTGGGTGTCAAAAATTCGACCAGTCAAACAGATCTGGGAATACTGGCACACTCGTTCCCATGGAGACCGAAAAGAATGGTCGCAACAACTCTATTGGATTGGCAGACAAAACTACGGACGGGTGGGCTCACTGCCACCGAGGCAATTACCACCGCCCTGGACCGCTTGGAACGTCTTGAGCCCAGGCTAAATGCGATTACTCAGGTTAATCGCGACCTTGCCCTCAGCGCCGCACGTGCCGCAGACGAACGATTACTCCGTGGAGACCGCGGGTGCATGCTCGGAATCCCTGTGGTCGTGAAAGACAATATCAACCTCAAGGGCATGGGTTCGAGTCAAGGCTCTGCCATTTCGGGAAGCTATCAGTCTCCTTACAACGCCACGGTGATTCAACGCCTTGTGGACGCAGGCGCCGTTCCACTGGCCAAAGCGAACATGGACGAGTTCGCCATGGGTTCCAGCGGCGAATATAGCGCCTTAGGGGTCACCCGCAATCCATGGGACAACTCCCGAGTTCCCGGCGGCAGTAGCTCTGGCGCCGTGGCAGCCGTTTCGGCAGGTTATGCCCCCTATTCCCTTGGCACCGATACCGGCGGCTCCGTCCGCCTTCCTGCGGGATTTTGCGGAGTCAGTGCCCTCCGGCCAACGTATGGAGTCCTGAGTCGTTATGGTGTCATGGCCATGGCATCCTCTCTCGATCAGATCGGGCCCATCGCGGTAAGCGCAAAAGACATTGCTGCCGGGCTATCTGTAATGACAGGACGTGACCCTCACGACAGCACGAGTCTTGACCTCCCTGATGCCTCTAGGCTTCCGGAACTCCAAGCATCCAAGCTCAAGGGGCTACGAATAGGGCTGCCCAAGGAATATTTCACGGAAGGCCTCTCTCCCGCCGTTAAGGATGTTCTTGAGACAGCGCTAGGTCGGCTGGCATCGGAGGGTGCAGAGGTGGTTGAGGTTTCCCTCCCTCATTCCCGCTTCGCTATCGATACCTACTACCTCATTAATACCTCCGAAGTATCCAGCAACTTATCCCGCTTCGACGGGGTTCGCTTTGGGGCTCGGAAAGCCAGCGAGGACCTCCACCGGATGATCTCCCAAACACGCGACGAAGGGTTTGGCTCCGAAGCCAAGCGCCGAATCTTGTTGGGAGCGTTCTGTCTTTCCAAGGGGTATTACGAAGCCTTTTACCTGAAAGCCCTCAAGGTGCGAACCCTGATCACCAGGGATTTCCAGGAAGCCTTCAAGAAGGTGGATGTGATTGCCACTCCGCTCAGCCCATCAACGGCCTTTCCCATTGGTTCCAAGACAGCCAGCCCTCTGGAAATGTATTTGGCGGACGTTTTCACTGTCACCATGGCCCTTGCAGCACTACCTGCCCTGGCGATTCCAGCAGGCTTCGTAGAGGGCCTTCCGGTTGGTATTCAGTTCGTAGGGCCATCTCTCTCGGATGTGCGCCTGCTTGAAATGGGTGCCGCCTTCCAAGAACTGACCGATCATCACCTCCAACAACCCAACTTAGATTTCTAGGAGCCGCTATGGCATTTGATGTCGTCATGCCGCAGATGGGCGAATCCATCGCCGAAGCCACCATCCTTAAATGGCACCGAAAGGTTGGAGAAACCATCGGCAAAGACGAAACGCTCTATGAAATCTCAACCGACAAGGTGGATGCAGAAATTCCTTCACCCCTCGGCGGAACGCTGATCGAAATCCTGGTCTCCGAAAATCAGACCGTGCCCGTTGGTTCGGTTGTCGCCAGGCTGGGCGACGCATCAGAAAAGCCCTCCGCCGCGCAGCCGGCCGCCATCAGCCCGGCGCCAGCCGGGGATCCTTCACCAGCAGTCACTCCTGTGACACATTCGGACGCCGATGACAATTCCCTTGAGAATCGCCTCAGCACCAAATCAAGCCCCCTCGTGCGCACCATGGCCCAGGCTTATGGCGTCGATCTCCGCTCCGTTAAGGGCACGGGCATTCACAATCGCGTCACCAAGGGCGACATGGAAGCCCATATCGCCCAGCAGCATACGGGAGCTCCGACTCGCCCGGTGCATGATCCCTCCGCCCCAACCCTGGGTACCGTGCCTGCCCTGGCAAACCCCGTGGCGCCCCACGTTCCTTCCTTTACAACCGGCGAGCGGGTAAAGATCGAGCCCATGTCCCGGATGCGCAAACTCATCAGCGACAACATGCTCGCTTCCAAGCGCACCAGTGCTCATGTCTATACCGTTTTCGAAATTGACATGACCTCCGTAGCAAGGCTGCGGGATCGCCATAAGAAGAGTTTCCTGGAAGCCTATGGCACCAAACTGAGCTTCCTTCCCTTCATTTTGGCGGCTGTTGCCAAAGGACTGCGAGCCTTCCCGGTCATCAATGCCTCGGTGGATGGGGATGCCATTGCCTACAAGCAGGATATCAATTTGGGCGTAGCTGTCAGTTTGGATTGGGGCCTCATTGTTCCTGTCATCAAGAACGCAGACCAACTAAATCTGGGCGGCCTAGCCCGCAGCCTTAATGATCTAGCCGAACGCGCCAGGGCCAAACAACTCAAGCCCGATGAAATTTCGGGTGGCACCTTCACCATTACCAACCCTGGTGTTTATGGGGATGTCTTCGGACTTCCCATCATCAATCAGCCCCAGGTGGCCATCCAAGGCATAGGAGCCATCGTTAAGCGCCCCGTGGTAATCACCTCATCCGATGGCACGGATTCCATCGCCATTCGGCAAATGATGTTCTCTAGTCTTTCTTTTGATCACCGAATCATTGATGGCGCCATCGCAGATCAATTCATGTCTTTGATAAAAAAAGAACTGGAAACCTCTACTTTCGGCCTTGAATAGCCCTTTCAAAATCATCTTTTTCGGAACGACCTTTGAGGGCGTTTCATTCGTGGCCACCATTGCGCTATGCTAATGGTCCGCGCCGGTGTGGCGAAATGGCAGACGCGGCAGACTCAAAATCTGTTTCCCGCAAGGGAGTGTTGGTTCGACCCCGACCACCGGCACCACAATGACAGCGCGGTTCTTCGGAGCCGCGCTGTTCTTTTAGGGGCTCACGCCAAGGCGTCAAATCCTACAACCATCCTACAAACGCCCTGCCGATCCATCCTCGATACCTACCCTCTCTCAAACAGTTCCGGCTGAATCCACTCAAGGCGCTTGGGCTTCGGCACGAATGGAATCATGCCTTCCACGGTGATTCTCTCGCCTTCGAAGGTTGCCTTCAGCTTCGCGGCCTCCAACTGACGTTGAATGATTTCCTCGGGAGGTGTTGTGGCGAGGTAATAGGCTTGTTCGGCCATGACCAGAGCCGCTGCGATCCACTCAGACAGGCTTCCGGTGTATGTCCCTTCTTGTAGCACGGCGGTCTTGGCTTGTAGCACGAAGCGGGCGATGGCCGTCTTGGGTGCCGTGGTCGCGCTTCGTTGCCTCTTACGGGTGAAGTTCATGGGGTGATTGTCCCACCCGCCGGAATCCGTTTTCCGTGGGTGCCTCAAAAAACGTGTCCCAACTTGTCCCACGCTCAAGAATCCCTGCAAAGTTAATGGGAACGCCAATCTAAGCGGGACAAGTGTTTTGTCCCAACTTGTCCCAAGGGTGAAGCAGCTTCACCTTTGGGCTGATTCCGTTTTCCGTGGGTGCCTAAAATCCCGTGTCACAGATGTCACAGGCAAAAAAAAGCCTCGTAAACGCAATGGCAGCTAAGGGTTAGCCCGTGACACGGGTGATGTCACAGCGGCGTCCCAACCATGTCACAGGTGAGCCAAGGGGGGGCTTTCCACATTCCCGGCGGATAACCCAACCCATGCCGGGATGGGTGCCTTGAGCGGCGCGACTGGCCTGCACTGGATTGAGGGCGGGGCGTGTAACATCGAATGTTTCTCAGGTGACTCTATGGCGAGCCTTTTTCTAGAGGGTTTACACCGGCGCACAGATGACAACTACCAAAACGCAACAACCTACATAGCGAATATGATTCCTGGCTGGACACCACCAGGAAGGTCGGAATACAAGACGGAGGAAGATCGCGCCACATTTGAGGCAGCTGGGCTCGCTGCCGGTTTGGCCGTCCACTCTTTGCTCAAAATTAAGGGGATGCCGAGTGAAACACTCACGGATATGAAGTTTCTAAAACTCACTGCTGCATTCAGTCAATTACTGTTTACATGCGTGTCAAATACCCTTGGCTCTGAAATGGATTTTTCACCAAAGGGATTCGAAAAAGCCGCTATATGGTGTCTCGACTTTCCCTATCTTTCAGAGGAATTTCGAGTCCAATGCTATATCGAAACCAAAGATGTCTTCCTGGATTTGCTCAATAACCAGGGGCCGGACCACCGTTCGTGGATTGAAAAAATCAATGAATCGATCAAGCTTTATTTGTTTTACGGAACCCAGAATGATGCAAAGGCCGACGAAACGATTCAGACAAGCCTGCACAACTTAGCCCGATGCTTATTGGAGGATGCGTGAAAAATTCTTTGAGGGGCGCATTCTATTTCACTACTCCAGCCCGGACCCGCGTTGGGAGGGACTGCATCCGCAAATTCTAAGGAAAACTCCCCCTCCGGACGATTCCAGAGAGGGAGTGTTTAGCCGCTAGAACACGTGGTTCACGGTCTTTCGAGGCCAATCAAGAGGGTGCCCATGTGAATGTGACCATCTCTACACCTGATTCAGAAGGCCACCCGGGCGGGATTCTGTGACCATGACTTCGCGGACCTTCGATCCGATCATGTCGCCTAGCTTCTTCATGTTCTGGCCTCCCTCTGTGCTAGTGGAGGAACCGGTATTGTTCACGGTGACGTAGACCGGAGCGGAAACCCCACCGGCCTTGCCGCTAGATGCAGACGGGGCGCTGAATGAGTTCATGGCAGCAGACCCGCTGTAAGCAGGCGGCGGCACGTTCAGGAGTGTGTTGGTCTGCCCCGCGATGTATCCACCGGCCACGCTCCCGGTGGTCTGTGCGGCTGATGGCGCGAAGGCATTAACCCCCATTTGCAGCCATTGCATCATCTGTTGCCGGATGATCACCTTCTGCATTTCGATCAGCATGTCGGCAACAACCTTCTTCACCGTGTCACCAAGGGTCTTCCAGGAGCGCCCAACGCCGTCTGTGTTGTTCATCCAGTTGACCATTGCGTCCGAAGCGCTGTTCGCGTTCTGCATCACCGTGTCGCCGATGATGGCCCAGGTTTGGCCCGACTCAGCACGGAAGCGCAGTTCGGCGGCGTGAACATCCTGGAGCTTCAACTTGTAGAGGTCGAGGTTTAAGCCCCTAGCCCTTTCAAGCTCGATTTCGGCCCTCATCCCGTTGAAATCAACGGAGGCGTTTTGCCGCTCAACGCTATCATCGAGGCGCTGGGCATAGGCTTCCGCAGCCTGTCCCGCTTGGGTGAACTTGGTTTTTGCCAGCCCTAGCAGTTCGTTGTATTTCTCTTGGTTGATGATGTCGTAAGCGAGCGCCCATCCAAGGTCATGTTGAACCTGCTGCATCTTTTCGGCTTCGACTATGGCGGGCTGGAGCGAGGTCACGAAGTCTTGCAACGCGAGTTTATCTTTCACCCCAGCGTCGGCATGCTTCGATGCCGCAGCGGCACCCTTGTCGTATGCGTCGGCTTCCCACTTCATTACGTCTATTTTGTATTTCATGGCGGCAGCGTAGGCAGCAGCACCAGCAGCAGCCTTCGCATCAGCAGCAGCCTTCGCGGCCTCCGCTGCGCGTGTGCCATTGCCTGCCGCGATCCGTGCATCTTCGGCCTTCTTGTCTGCGGCCTTCTTTGCTTCAAGGGCGTTAAATTGCGCCTGCCAATCGCCGCCATCAATGAATTTGGTGATTGCACCGCCTTGAAGGTTCTTCCCGCCATCGTTAAAGATGCCCTTGGAGCTTTCGTAGAATGTCTTCATCCAATCGGGAGGCTGAAACGAGGCGACCATGCCAACCAGTTTGGTAAAGCCATAGATGACCCCGCTGATAATGGTGGCGATGGCACCCCAAAGGGTCTGCACCACACCAACAACCGCCATGACCGCATCCCTAACCAGCGCCATGCCCCCAGCGATATACCCCGTCAGGACTTCTCCGATGCTGAATTCGTCATTCACCTTCGACATATTTGAGGCCACCCCGATCACGTCTTTGACCAGCCCGACAAAGTTGGTTGCAGCCGATCCGAGGTTGTATCGCATGGTTTCGGCGGCTATTGCGTTTTCGGTCAACCATTTCTTCGTGTCTTGAAGCGCCTGATTGAGCGATTGCACCACAACTCCGAAGGCATCGGAGAACAAAGCCCCGAAAATCTCCTGTAGGTCTTCCGAATAGCGTTGCATGGAGAGCAACTGTTTGCCCGCCGTGCTCATGCTGGCCTCGTAGATGCCCGTGTATTTCGCAGACTCCTGCAAGACCTGATTCAGTCGGCTTTGGAGCTTTTCTTGTGCGGTTAGGTCGGTAGCGTTCTTGCGAAGTTCCGCGCCCAGGCTCTTGTACCCGGCCTCGAATTGAACGTTCAGCCTCATTGTCTTCAGGATTTCGACCTCACCTGTCTGAATACCTCGCACCATGTTGCGGAATGCTTCCGAACTGTTGATGTTGCCCACCACTGCCACGTCCTGGGCTGCGCGGGCGAGTGCCGATGACTTGGCAAGGTCAAGGTTTGCCGTCGCCATACTGGTTAGCGCGTCCCGGCTGGAAACCATTGAAATGCCAGTTTTCTGGAGCGCCTGTTCAAATGCCTGCATCTGTGCGCCCGTGTAGCCAGCGTTGTTGCCTGCTACCTGCATGACGATACCAAGGGTTTCGTATCGTGCGGCCAGGGTTGCAGAATCCTTCACGAATTCGGCCATCTTGAACAACCCGAAGGCAGCGGCCAACTTGGTCACGATGCCCTCCAGCCCCTTGCCAACGGATGCCATTGCATCCATATCTCGCGTGGCGTTCTTTACTCCACTGGAATCGACCGCCAAAGATAAAGTGGCTATATCTATACTCATGCGGCAACCTCGTCCGGAATCTTGTTCGTTGGGTGTGGTGGCGTCCTACAAACCATGACCGTCTGCCCCTTGTGAGCCTCTAGGAAGGCGCGAAGTTCCGCCCATGCCTCGGGTGTCCCGTCTGGAAACGAGGGCACCAAGACGAAGCAGGGCGTCTTTGCGGTGGAGGCGAAAGACCAGGAGCGGCGGCTCATATCGGTCTAGCCAGGAAAAGAGGCTTCAGTGTCTTCTGCAAGGGCTCTCACCCGTGCGGTAGCGGCGGAAACCTGGGCCTCGAAAGTCGGCTGTTCAGGAGCGCCATTCTTGAAAATCTCCCAACGCTCTAGGGCACTCATCGCGGCACGGACGCGATCCCGCTGTTTGATGGCCTCGGCATGTTTGTGCTTTGCCCCGAGAAGTTCGGATTCTCGCACCAGCTTGGTTCCACTGGAATCAGAGGTCGGGTTCATATCTCCGCTCGAAAGGTTGAGCATCACGGCTTCGCATCGGATCTTGGCGAGGTCGCAGATATGAAAGATCTCCTCCGATTCATCCCGGCCAGGCAAGGGCAAGCAAGACAAGGGGGTGCCGTCCAGACCATTCGCAGAGGACAAGGCGCGTCCATAGCCGTCGATTCGTCCCGCTGTGAG